>JBDSKU010000434.1:0-5047 GCA_039916745.1 Nitrospiraceae bacterium | reverse complement strand
AACCCCTACAAGAGAGAGCCCACCCCCGACCCGTAATAAGGGGGTTTCGTAGTTGAAGAGAACCTCAAACTGTCCGGGGGGAACCACCACGGCACGCACCAGTCCATTGGCACGAAAGATCGGCGCTATGTCCCGTCCATCGATCTTGGCCACCCAACCTGGCTCGAAGATATCGGCCAAGACCAGTACTGCCGACTGAGAGGTCTTCACGGCGACTCGAACAGTTTCCGGGCGATATTCAAGAATGGCGGCATGTCCTTCTCCCAATGGTCCCGGCAACGGAATGGACGCCCCTTCAATCCCGTCGACCTCTCCTCTCAAGAAATCTTCCCGGTCAAGAAACGAGAGAATCGGGGCCACGGATGATAGTGCTTCAGGCCTCTTGGAAAGATAGGCACGAGGTGTCACAGGGACAGGGTTTCTCACCAGGGCCAGATCGTAGTCCGGCACCGATGCCACTGTCGAGCCAGCAAATTGCAGCTGGTCAAATCGCGCAGGACGACCAATTAAGTATGCCACGTTATAGCGCGCTAGCGAGCGGATGTTTGCGTTCCTGCCGATCTGTTGAGCGGCGAGACTATTTCCAGGAAGATAGCTTTGCACCGATTCAATATGGAACGTGGCGTTGTGCTCTACGTATAGTCCATGTCGTCGAATGATGGCGACCCGCTCACGAGGAGTCAGTGCGAGTCTCACCTGCTCTGAAACCTCTGCTTGTCCGTCCTTTATGCTGAGGACACGGAAATGCCCGAGGCCTTCGCTCCTCGCATCATTTTTCATCGCCGCAGCTAGCCCAGGCGTGAACGCCCATGCGTCAGACGGTGCTGTATATAAGACCGGGAGATTCGCTCTTGTCAGATCGACCAGGATCAGCACGACAGCGGCTGTTGAGGCCCATGCACTTTGATTGGGCTTGATTCGCATCCAGACCATCAACACCCCTATCCCCAATGCTGTCGCTGCACTGAACAGTGCCGACTTGCCCACGGTGACAGTTATGTGCTGTGCAAGATCCTGAGGGATTCCCAATACATCGGCGAACCTGGTCCACGACGGGTCAACGGCCAGCAACGCGCCCAATCCAAGGCACAGGCCCCCCACCCCAAACCACGGCAACGAAAGGGTCCGGCCCTCCCGTATGACATCGAATCCGCCACCTGCAAGCATCGCGATGGAGAATGAGACGAGTCCCATGAGCTTTTCAGGATATCGAAAGGCGGACCATAGCGGCATCGAGTGATAGAGCAAATCGTACAGACCGCCATATTTCCCAAGCGCAAGAAGAAGCCCAACTCCGCCTAGTAACACGAAAACACGAAGATCGCGGCATGCCCACGACCCGACGATAGCGAGACCGAGTATGGGCAGCCCGAGATAGAGACTCTCCGCCCAAAACCCGCCAGGTCCCCGCCCTCGTCCATCGTTCCCAAAAAGGCTAGCGGCGATACGGTCTCCCTCTGCATCGTCACCGATCGGAGACACCGCAAGGGTAAACAATCGCAATGGGTGCATAGACCAATGAGTCGCCTCTGCATGAAACGATGTGGCCTCTGTTCGGTTACTTTGAGTAAACGTAACCCATGCTGGAGCAAGTTGAACACTTGCCACCAGCATAGTCAGCCCTGCTATAAGCGCTAGCCGCAGCACCGCTTGCGCGCGTGGCATGCTTGCACGCATCCCAACCCAAAAGAGCGCAATGAAGCCAACGTAATACCCTGTCTGCACATCCCCGTTCAGAAAGATACTCGCCCACACAAGGGCCGAGAAGCTGTGCCACAATAGTCCTCGAGTCATCAACACTTTTTCGAGCGTGAGCAAAAAGACGGGGAGCGCACAGGTCGAGTACAGATACACGATGTTTTCGGTCAGAGACACCACATAGCCTGAGCACGAAAATCCAATGGCCGCGACGAATGCCCCGGGCGAAGAGAGCCGGAGCATTCGCCCTAGAATATACGTTCCGGCTGCCCCCATAAGACAAGACAGGAGCGTTGAAACCCGATAGGCATCGTGCACTGGGAACAGCCAATATAACGCGGTAAAAGGATGGAATACCCCTGTGACGGGAATCCCCACGAGAGGACGGCCTAACCCTTCGTATGGAAACCATTGAGGAAGTTCTCCGGCTGAAAGTCGATCAATAATATACTGCTTGATTGGAAGGAAGAACTGGAAAGCATCGCGCTTTATCAGAACGAGGCCGGGAATCCACAACTGTGCATAAACAAGGAACACCAGCCCACACAGCCCCGCGAGGCAGTAATAGTCCCTTCGGCACCACGCGTCCGCCCCCTCACCTTTTGCATCATGTGCATTGGAGATCGTCTCCGACTTCGCTACCTGGACCACAGGAGCGACGCACTCCGTTGTTGGGACAGGCTCTGGCATACGATTCCTCTAAGGCTGGAGAAAAAACCTCTGCGATTGATGGCTATGAGCTGAGTCGCAATCGCACTCGGTCGGAGTCAGTCTAACAGGAAATATCAGGCGGGCAACAAAATGATGGGTAGCTTGCCTATGGTGTCACAGGAGAAGAGATTTTCTGATCAGCCACGCGCCGTTTAGCCTGTTGGATACGTTCTTCCTTGGTGGGGTCGCCCATCCCTAGATCACGGAATCGGTCCATGAGCTTAGTATTGGAGGGATCAAGTTCCAGCGCATGAAGCCAGGCCTCGCGGGCCTCCGAGAGATTGTGTTGCTTCGCGTAGATATCACCGAGATGCTCGTAGAGCACCGGATCATTGCCGGCGAGCGTAAGCGCACGTTTCATCTCGGTCAATGCCTCGGTCAACAAACCAGATTTAAATAGAGCCCAGGCGAGGCTATCGACATAGTACCCATTGCTCGGTTTCAGCGCGACGGCCTGCTTGGTCAGAGAAAGTGCTTGCTCAATCTTAAGCCCACGCTCTGCGTAGCTATATCCCAGATAGTTGAGCGCATCGGCATGATGCGGGTCCAGCTTAATCGCGGTCTCCATCACGCGCACCACGTCCTCGAAGCGGTTGAGCTTGTCATAGGCCGTGCCGAGATTAAAGTACAAGTCGGCGCTCGTGGTGTTCTGGCTGATGCCTTCTTCAAAAACCCTTACCGCATCGTCGAACTGGTCCTGCTGCAGGTAGGTCAAGCCCAGCACAATGTGGGATTCAGGCTGCTTTGGATTGATCGTGATAGCCTTGGTCAAATGCGTAATGGCCTCAGGAAATTGCTTCAATCGATAGAACAACACGCCGAGATGCAGATGCCCTTCGAAGTAAGACGGCTCCAGTTGAACATTAAAGGTATAGGTCTCGATGGCGTTCTTCGTGTCTTTAGACTCCTCGTAGAGAAATCCAAGGTAATCTCTGATTTTGAGCTCCGTTGGGCGCGCCTTGAGAATCTGGATCAGCTGATCAATGGCCTTGGGATATTCTTTCTCTTCTCCGTAGACAAGCGCCAGTCGAAGCTGGGCATCGAGGTCCGACGGATCTTCCGTCAGCAAATCACTCAATTCTTTCCTGGCGCCCTTGAAATCCTTTGCCGCCACATAGAGCCGGACCAGCTGGTGTCGGATATCCCGGTTTCGAGGATTCACCGTCTGGAGATATTTCCGCAACACCGAGACCGCTCGCTCCTGGTCCTGGCGTGACTCATAAATAGAAGCGAGCGCGAGATAGGCCGGTTCAAACGAGGCATTGACTGTAATCGCTCGCTCCAGACTTGCCGCCGCCTCTTCCCCTTTTCCTGAGTCAAGGAGTATGCGCCCCAGATGATAATGACCGACAGCCGATTCGGGGACTCGTGCCAGACCAGCTCGAACAGCCTGCTCTGCCTCGGGCTGCCGCTTCAAATTTAGGAGTAGTAGGCCCTTTGTAAAATAGGGATCACCGGACGCCGGATCGAGCTCGATGGCGCGATCCAGTAATATCACCGCACGCTCCCCCTGCCCCGCGCTGGCTAATATGCCGGCCATCTGTGTAAGAAGTTGACCGTCTTGGCTTGCTCCCTCTGCGGCCTGATCCGCATAACGAACGGCATTGGGCACATCGCCCAGCGAAAAATAGAGACCTGCCAGCCTTGCGTTCACAGACTGGGATGTGGGATCCGTCTTCAGCGCGGCCTGATACTCCTGAATGGCACGATCCATGTCTTGCGCAAGTTCGGCTTGGTATCCGAGCATAAAATGGAAAGAGGCTGCGGCATCGGGAGGATGGATCAAGGACGTTGCCTTGGGTACGTTGGCTGAGGTGAGCGACTCTTTCGGCGCGTGAGACGCTGTGGCGCAGGCCACGAGCGCTAAGGGAACCAGCGCACCCGCCATTCCGCTGAGCAACGCACGGCCTCGGCTACTCGCCGTTCGGCTCAGAATGAAACGCGTCGTGAAAATTTGCACGATCCTCTTGCTGGATTTAGGGTAACGGCTCAGGTGTTCAGGTAGCTCAGAAAGATTATACGAGTGGGATGAGACCGGGTCAAACGACTTCGCGATTGTCGAGGCTCTCGAACTTAGCAAAGCGGTCCTGGAAGGCGAGTACCTTTTTCCCGATCGGGCCGTTGCGATGTTTACTGATGAGAATATCGGCCTCGCCCTTCCGTTCGGAGTTCTGGTCATAGACCTCCTCACGGTAGATAAACATCACGACGTCGGCATCCTGCTCGATCGCGCCGCTCTCGCGGAGGTCGGCCAGCATCGGGACAGGCGGCTTTCGGGCCTCCACAGCACGGCTGAGCTGCGACAACGCGACGACCGGGACGTTAAGCTCCTTGGCCAAGGCTTTCAGCGAACGAGAGATATCGGAGATTTCCTGCTGGCGGGACTCGGAATCGCTCCGCCCCTGCATCAGCTGGAGGTAGTCGACGATTAAGAGATCCAACCCCCTTTCAGCCTTGAGCCGACGCGCCTTACCCCGCATCTGCTGCACGGTGATACCACCGGTATCGTCGATGTAGATCTGCGCTTGTTCCAGTCGGCCTGCCGCCTCTGCAAGACGCCACCAATCCTCCTTCTGAAGCTTGCCGGTCCTGAGTCCATGGGAATCGACTCGTGCCTCTGAACTCAACATGCGCAACA
>JBDSKU010000433.1:0-5212 GCA_039916745.1 Nitrospiraceae bacterium | reverse complement strand
TTTCTCTCCCATAAAGGGTATGGGACAGAAGAACATTTACAGCGGCTCGCTCAACATGGCCCCTGCGCGATTCATCGGCGCACGTTCGCACCAGTCGCACAGCTCTTGGATGGAAGTCGCGCGGTCGCCGGCCTCTCTCGCATACCGGACTGGGCGAACCTTCACGGATGAATCAGTGACCATGCTTGATCCTCGAAAGCTGTTTGGTCAAGCAGGGGAATCGGCGGCAGAAGAGTATCTGCGGCACAAGGGGTATCGGATTGTGGCACGCAATCTGCGGTCGCCGAGGGGGGAGTTGGACTTAGTGGCTGAGGACGGTCACGTACTGGTGTTTGTCGAGGTGAAGGCGCGTCGAACTGACTCGTTCGGCGGGGCGATTCATGCCGTTCATCAACGAAAGCAGGAGAAGTTGATCCAGTTGGCCGCGCAGTATTTGGCCCGTCACCACATTAAAAATCGGCTATGCAGATTCGATGTCGTCTTGTTGCAGGGTACGGATGCCGTCGCCCCGCAGATCGAACATATTCAGAACGCCTTCGAAGTCTCCGGAGACGATCTCCGTTGGTAGGGCGACGATGATACAATTGATCCATATTTCAAAACAGTACGATCAGCGCCCGGCGCTCTCGGATGTCAGCCTTGAGATCGGCAAGGGAGAATTTGTCCTTCTCATGGGGCCCAGCGGAGCGGGCAAGTCGACACTGTTGCGGATGCTCATCGGGGCTGATCGGCCGGATGAGGGGCAGATCTTTGTCCACCAGAAAAACGTGACGACGCTCAAGCCGTCCGACATTCCGTATCTACGCCGCAAGGTCGGAACGGTGTTTCAGGACTTTCGACTGTTGCCGAAGAAGTCTGTGTTCGACAATGTCTCGCTCCCTTTGCTCGTGCAAGGCGTGTCTTCTGCTGACATCCGTCGGAAAGTGACGGAGGCCTTACGGGCAGTCGGAGTCGAGCACAAGCGAGATCAGCTGCCTGCTGGCCTCTCAACAGGGGAGCAGCAGCGGGTCTGTATCGCGCGCGCGATTGTCAATGGTCCAGTCGTCTTATTGGCCGACGAGCCGACCGGCAATTTAGATCCAGTGTTGACGGCTGAAATTATCGAACTGTTTAAACTCATTAACGCGCGCGGCACGACGGTCGTCGTGGCGACGCACGATCCGCTTGTGATGGCGCAGGTGAATCGGCGGGTGCTCACCTTGTCGCAGGGCCGTCTGTTGCCGGAACAGAGAGGCTTGGCATGAGGACGCTGGCCTATCTCCTGAGGGAATCCTGGGTCAATATGAGGACCAACCGGATGACGACGATGGTCGCCATTTTGACGACGGCCTTTACGCTGGCCTGTGTCGGCATCTTCTTACTGCTCTATGTCAATTTGCGGGCGGCAGCCGGATGGCTCCAGGACGACATCAAGATCATGGTCTATCTCGATGACCGGCTTGCTTCCGATTCGGTTGCGGAGGTGGAGCAGCATTTACGGAGCGATCGTGCCGTCGCATCCCTGTTGTTTATCTCGAAAGAGCAGGCGCTGGGAGAATTCAAGGCACAATTTCCTTCGGAGTCTCACTTACTTGAGGGACTGGGCCAGAATCCGTTACCGGCCTCCTATGTCGTGGCGCTCAGTCCGTCGTTCCGTTCGCCTGATTCGGTCAAGCGATGGGCGGAACGGGTGAGGCAGATCGCCGGTGTCTCCAAAGTCGACTACAATCAAGATTGGATCGATGCCCTCGCGACGGTGATTCGATCGATTGAGTTAGTCGCGATCGGCATCGGCGTGATCCTTTCGGCAGCTGCCGTGACCATTATCGCCAATACGATTCGCCTGACCCTATTTGCCCGACGGGATGAGATCGCCATTTTGCGTCTCATCGGGGCCACGACCAGTTTTATCCGTATTCCCTATCTGGTGGAGGGCGCCGTGCTTGGGGCATTGGGCAGCGCGCTCTCGCTGGTGATGCTCAAGTTCATGTACGAATTGTTCCGGCAACAAATGCGGACGACGGGTCGATTTGCCGGACTCGACAGCCTCATGGCATTCTTTCCCCCGTCAGTTTGTCTCGCCCTCATTGCGGTAGGGATGGGGCTCGGATTTGCCGGCAGTTTCGTATCGATCAGGCGTTTTGGCGAGGGTAAGGCATGAGGTGTTGGATCGGACTCAGGGTCGGAGTCATAATCTGGGGGCTGCTGAGTCTTTCCTGGCCAGTAGTTGGAATGGCCGATCCGATCGTCGACAAGATTGAGAAAGAACGCAAGGCGCTTGAACAACTCAAAGATCAGATCGAAGAGAAACGCAAACAGGCCGATGCAGCAGGGAAAAAACGTGAGTCGCTGTTGCAGGGGATTCAGACGCTCGACGAACGTGTGCTGCATTATCGGCAGGCGCATCTAGAGATTAGCCGGAAGTTGAAGAAAAAAGACCAGGAGATCGAGGTCCTCAATGAGCAGTTAGCCGGTTTGCGGACGAGTGTGCGCGAGCGGCAGGATGCGATTTTGGCGCGATTACGGGTCCAATATATGGAAGGCCGCTTCGGATATTGGAAGACCCTGCTCGCCTCGGATTCGTATGGGGACTTTCAGCGGAGACTTCAGTATCTCTCGGCCGTGTCCGAACGGGATTTTGCACTGATGGGTACCTTTCGGACCGATATGACCCGCATGGAGCAGGCGGAGCGGCAGCGGGAAGAGGCACGAGTCGGGATGCTGTCGTACAAGCACAGTACCGAAAAACAGCTCGCGGAGATGAAATCTGTTAAGAAAGAAAAAAAGGTCTATCTCACCAGGATCACGCATGAAAAAGAGTCGTACGAACATGCGCTCCAAGAACTGGAACGGTCAGCGTCACGTATCGACAGTCTGTTGCGCGAGTTGGAGACGCGCCGTCGCGCGGCACCGGTTCGGCCTCCGACCGGGAGGATCGCTCCTCGGGGTGCGAAGGGCGCCTTGCCCTGGCCGGCTGATGGGAGTGTGACCTCTTTCTTCGGTCGTCAGAAACATCCGACCTTCAATACCTATGTGCAACGCAGAGGGATCGAAATTAAGACGGTCGAAGGGAGCGACATTCATGCGGTGATGCCGGGGTCCGTTGTGTATGCGGACTGGTTGAAAGGGTACGGGCTCGTTATCATCCTCGATCATGCGAATGGCTTCTTTTCGCTCTATGCCCATGCCTCAAAAATTCTTGTGACGGTGGGGGCCCAGGTGGGAGCGGGGCACGCGATCGGCGAAACAGGCGATACGGGCATGACAGGTGAAAATACTCTATACTTTGAGTTGCGCGAGGGGGCAGAGCCGTTGGACCCCCTTCAATGGTTAGCGAGGCGATAGAGAACGGAAGAGGAAAGGACGTTATATGATGGAACAGTATCCCCGACGACGATTCTGGATGGTAGGCCCGACGGTGGTGGTGGCGCTGGTGTTGGGCGTGATGCTCGGCAAGGGTTGGGAACGGACTGGGCATGCCACGGAAACCTACGAGGAGTTGAAAACGTTTTCCGAGGTGTTGACCCAAGTTCAGAAGAGTTATGTCGATGAAACGAAGGTAAAGGATCTCGTTCAGGGAGCCATTCGTGGGATGCTCTCCACCCTCGATCCCCATTCGGCCTATATGACGCCGGATATGTACAAGGAAATGCAGGTTGAAACGAAGGGTGAGTTCGGGGGCGTGGGTATCCAGATCGGCGTGAAGGAGAACCGGTTGGCGGTGATCGCGCCCATCGAGGGCACGCCGGCCTACCGAGCTGGGATCAAGTCAGGCGATTTCATTACCAAGGTGAACGACGAAACGACCAAAGACCTCACGCTGATGGATGCGGTTCAGAAGATGCGCGGCCCCAAGGGCTCGAAGGTCAACTTAACGATTCAGCGGGACGGGACTCCCGATCCGCTCCAATTTACGCTGGTTCGCGACACCATTAAGATCGAGAGCGTGAAGTCGAAGGTGCTGGATAATATCGGCTACGTTCGGCTGACGCAATTCCAAGAGTCGACGGGGCGGGATTTGAGCAAGGTGCTCAAGCAGTTCAGGGAGCAGAAACTCCAATCGACCATCCTGGACCTCCGCAACAATCCCGGAGGATTGTTGACGGCGTCCGTGGAGGTCTCCGAGCAGTTTCTCCCTGCAGGCAAGCTCGTGGTCTATACCAAAGGACGCGAGAGCAAGAAGGATGAATGGATTGCCAAGGGGAAAGATCAGATGGACGATTCGCCCATGATCATTCTCATCAATGAAGGATCGGCGAGTGCGTCCGAGATCGTGGCCGGTGCATTGCAGGACTACGGGCGGGCGGTGATTGTCGGGACGACCTCGTTCGGCAAGGGATCGGTGCAAACGATTCTTCCGCTGGGGGATGGGTCCGGTCTCCGCCTCACGACGGCGAAGTACTACACGCCAAAAGGACGCTCGATCCAATCGACCGGCATCACGCCTGACATTGTTGTCAAGGCGCAGCTCCCGACCACGGTGGCGAAGGCAGGAGAGGCAAAGCCTGGGGAAAAAGAAGGGGAGCCGAAGCAGGCCAAGCCTGCGGTTGTGCCGGGGAAAGATCAGCCGGCTCAGAATGGCAAAGGACCAGAAGAGGGCCAGCCGAAGAACGGCACCCTGCCACAACCTTCTTCCGTCGATGCCTCTGGCGACCCTTCACTTGAGCAGGACGTCCAACTGCAAAAGGCGGTGGAAATGTTGAAGACCTGGAAGATCTTTAAGGAGCTTCCTCGCGCGTCTTAATGGGGGGCTGCTGCGAAGCGGTGATCGCGTCAAGCAGCCGTTCTTCCGATCCTGAGAACCCTGGTATGGTGCGCAGCATGTGCGACCGTACCAGCCGTTCGAGGTCGGTCAATGTGGTGATACAGAGGCGGGTATAGAGGTAGGCCACGAGCGATTCGGACAGTCCCGGGAAGTGAGCCCAGGCTTTCACCGACTCTGGGAGTGGCGTTCTCAAGGCTTCATAGGCCTGGATCGCTCCCGTTTTGAGAAATTCCTCAATCTTGTCGGCCAGGTCTCGGCCGATTCCATCCATGTCTTCCAAACCCTGCCGTGCCGCGACCTCTGCGATGTCTTCTTCTAAGGCTTCGATCGCATCTGCTGCCCTTCGGTAGGCTCTAACTCGATAGGGGTTCGCCCGCTGGGCGCCTAAGCGTTCAGCGATCGACCGAAAAATGCCGGCAATCTGCTGGTTATGTTGTGGCGATGTGATCATGGTTGAGCTGGCGCTAT
>JBDSKU010000432.1:0-4775 GCA_039916745.1 Nitrospiraceae bacterium | reverse complement strand
GACTGCGGATGCGTTTCTCGCAGACGCCCTCCCCTTCTATGTGGGGGCCTTGTGCGGGCCGCTGCGCGACAAGATCGACTCGCTCGCCATCGAAGGACATACCGATGATCACGGCAGTGACGCGTTTAATCTGAAATTGAGTCAGGAACGGTCCCTTGCGGTAATGGTGAAGGGGCTGGAGGTGATTCAGTCCAATACGCCCTTCGCGTATCAATGCTTTCAAGAAATCACGTCAGCGACCGGACGCGGAAGACAGGACTTGATCTATGACTCGCCTGCCGGGGTGAATCGAGAGAAAAGCCGTCGAGTAATATTCAAGATCCGTCTCCGTTCTGCCGAGCAGCGTCATCACGCTGAACGAATTGCGAAGAAGTTTTGATCTCTGCAATGCCAACGGCCTCACCATAATTCCTCCTCCTCGGGTACGGACAGGAAGGCTTGTTTCATCCTGGTGACTTACTCAATATCCACATGTGCTGAAGTCGGGCGGATCACACCAGACGGTTGACACGACGTGGTCCGTCGCGACGGTCTTTCCAGTGCTAAATCGGTGCAGGCGGCGCTGATCAGGTGGACGTGCGGTTCCCGGCGAGACCGGCCAAACCGTTGAAGCAACGTCTGGCCCAGGGATAGGTGGTTGTCGATCGAGATTGGCTGGCTCTACGAACCACTTCGGCGCCAAGAAGGATGATTCCACCGCCCACCATGGTGTCGGCCTGGATTGGTTCTCCCAAGTATAGGTACGCAAAGAGAATCGCACACACGGGAGTCAGGTTCTGGTACACGGCAACGGTGGATGGGGAAATGCTTTGAAGCGCGAGATAGCGGAGGAGGAAAATGGATGCGGTGGCCACCCCGAGATACAGCGCGGAGGATACGATCGAGAGCGAAAAATCATCCGTGGGCGGACGAGCCCAGACCAACGACCCGAGGGAGAGGAGAAATGCGCTGCTACCAAACATGACCGTATTGGCGGTCATGGCCCCAAAGCGCTTCACCATATTGGCACTCCATACCAGGTGCACGGCCATCATGATCGTGAACAGAAGGATCAGCAGATCTCCAAATCCAAAATCTGTTTGGAAGTGTGCCAGCTTTTCAGAAATGGCCATCCAACCGCCGATCAGCGAAATCGCAATCCCGACCATTTTGAGGGGGCTGCCCTGGCTCTTTCTCAGGAGGATGCTGAAGAGCGCTGTGATAGGAGAGAGC
The DNA here is from genome assembly GCA_039916745.1 of Nitrospiraceae bacterium. Classification (GTDB taxonomy): domain Bacteria; phylum Nitrospirota; class Nitrospiria; order Nitrospirales; family Nitrospiraceae; genus Palsa-1315. The sequence goes on along the minus strand of JBDSKU010000432.1, from coordinate 3,563 downwards.
AGACTATAGATCAAGATATAGTGCGTAACGCTGGTGAGTTGAATGCCCCATGCGGCAATCACGTTCGATCCTACGCCGAGGACCCCCAAGAGGGTTAGCCGGAACACATCCCCCGCAGTCAAGGCACACAACCCTCTGCGGTCCTGCGCAAGGGTCACGGCCAGGAGAAAGAAGAATCCGATCGCCACTTTGATGATGGACATCCAGAAAGGATCCACCGTGCTGTGCTGGAAGACATACTTCGTCATGGTCGGCATCGTACTGAGTAGGAGGATGGCACTGAAAAGATAGACAAATGATTCGATGGGAGGCGTCGCTTCTGCTAGACCGTTCGGCTCGTCTGGAGGCGTGGACATGAATTAAAACCCAGTGAGATTGAGCATGTTCATCTGCTCGATGAACTGCGAGAGACAGCGCTGGTGTTCAGGAGAAATTCTCGTGATGCGGGCCCCAAATTGAGGAGACGCTGCGTGCGTGATCTCGATGGTGCAGTGAATGGGGGCAACCTTCGTCAGGCGAAACTCAAGCTCCAGTTTGTCTCCGATCGCGACATGTAAGTCGGTGCGAAGCTGAAACCCCTTTTCAGTGAGGTCCAACACCTCGCATGGGGCGACCTCGGACTCGCGAATAACCTGCCCAGTCCGTTCGATGGCGACTCTAAAGAATTCCCGCTGCTGGCCCATGTCGTCAGCAACCTCTCGTTCTTCCGGCGACTACTGAGTCAATCTTTTTGAAGTATAGCAGGCGTTTAGAAACGCTTTGTTCGTCACTCCTTGGAATACGCTTAGCGGTTGGATTTTGACCACCGGAAGCCGGACGGTGTCTGCTATAATCCGGCCAGCTTCAAGAACGGCTCTCAACGAACACCTGCCTTCGGAGTGGCTCCCATGAACCCCACTCACCTATACGATCCCAAGCTCGCGCGGTTGCTCATACTCGACGAGCTGTTCGATCTTTCGCTTTACAAGGCCCTGCGTGAGATATCGACGGACCCTGATGCGGGCAACACCCTGGATGAGCTGATACTGATCGAAACTAGGCACTTAGCCTTCTGGCAGAAATTCTTCGACATGAAGTTGGAACGCCTCAACCTGGGTCGCCGACTGAAATTGTGGTGTTTTATATGGCTCTGCCGCCTATTCGGCTCCACCGCAGTCCATCTTGTCTTGGAAGCCATCGAAGTCTACGGGGTCAGAAAGTATCTCGCCCTCTGGAATTCCTACCAGGGTCATCCCCTGGGTGAAGCCCTCAAGGGGATTCTGCAAGACGAGTTCAAACATGAGGATGTGCTCGTCACGAAACTGACCGAGCGAAAAATCAATCCCGAAAAGATCCGCAATATCTTCTTGGGCCTCAATGATGGCTTAGTGGAAATCCTCGGTGCAGTCAGCGGGTTTTTCGGCGCTTTTGGCGACGCCGTGACCGTCTTGATCGCCGCCTCGACCACCGCAGTGGCCGGTGCGCTGTCGATGGCAGCCGGGGCGTTTCTGGCGCTGAATTCAGAAAAAGAAGTGCGGGCCATGGAAGCGGCGAAGAAGCGATTCCTTGGAGAGGAGGTCGGCTCAGCAGAGATGCAGGAACAGCCATTAACGTCAGCGTTATTTGTCGGTAGCGCCTATGTCATCGGCGCATTGGTTCCCGTGCTCCCCGTGCTTTTTGGCGCGAAGGACGCGCTGGTGTCAGTCCTGACGGCGGGAACCATGGTTATCCTTGTGTCGTCGATTCTCGCGTTCTTGTCAGGGATGGAGATGAAACGGCGGATCCTGTTGAATCTCGTGATCATCACCGTCGCGGTGAGCGTGAGCTATGCAATTGGGTTAGCGGCGAAACAGATCTGGGGGATTGCGGTGTAGCAGGCCGCTGAAAAAGTCCGCCAGCTTCGTTCTCGCATCGTTCAGACCCTCAACGTACCCCGAGGGTACGCCTCGGCTCTTCACCGCTGCGGCCTTGCTGGACGGCCCTTTTGAGCGGCCTGCCAAGAGCATATCTTAACGGCTGTGGACCATGGGCAACTCACGCGAACCTTCCGCTTCTTGCTGAATGCGTAACCGCTCCAGACGGGACTCTTCCATCACATGATGAAGCACTTCGTCCGTCATCTGAGTCATTTGTGCCGCAGCATCCTTCATCTCGCCATGCTCGACCGCCCGCGAAAGTACCTCCGCCTTCGTGGCGCCCTTCTTCTGGCCTAGGAACGGCTTGACGATCAGGTAGCCTACATCGCGCGCCGGCATGAACCGCAGGAATCGCCGTAGTAACCGGAACGTCTGGAGGGGATAGTGCAGGAGCTTATAGATGAACAGCCGCTTGAGCCCCTGACGGCGGACCTCATTGATCACTTCGCCAGGCAAGCAGGTCGGATCAATCTCCGAGCACTTGAAATACTTGTACCAATCGGTAGTTTCGCTGACCAAGCCGCGCTTTACATATTCTTGCCAGAGCGGCGTCCCACGATAGACACAGAGTCGATTGAATCCGAACGTGTCGAGCGGCAGCTTGGAAGCCAGATCGAACGTGGCGTTCATATCTTCGACCGTTTCATCGGGATTACCTACGGTGAAGAAACCATGCACGATTTCAATGCCGGCCTGCTTGGCATTCTTAACCGCAGTCGCCACTTCCTCCAATGTCTGTTCTTTTTTCAGACGATCGAGGATCTTCTGGCTCCCGCTTTCAATCCCGAACATCACCGTCCGGCAATGGGCCTTGGCCATAGCGGGAAACAAATGTTGCGCGACGGAGTCCACCCGCCCTTCAATACCCCACTGAATCGTGAGCTTCTCGTCCATCACGCCTTGGCAAATCGCTTCGATACGCTTGGGCTGCAGAAGGAAATGGTCGTCGACGAAATAGACGGACCCATAGCCGCATTCTTCAAGGTACTTCAGTTCACGCACCACATGCGCGGCTGTCCTCGCACGCCATTTACCTTCATTGAAGATTGGAATGTCGCAGAATACGCAGGGCCAGGGGCAACCGCGCGACGTTTGCATCGTCGTAAAGCGCTCCATCGACAACACCGCCGGCACGTCAAGCGGCATCGATTCCACAAAGTCGAGCGGAAGACCTTCGCGGTCCGGGAAGGGCCATTGATCAAGATGGCGCTCCATGGGACGTCCTGGGTTCTGCACCACCTGGCCATCCTTGGCCCAGGTCAACCCGGCGACCGCAGCGGGATCGTCGAACTTTTCGAGGAGGTCGAGAAGCAACTGTTCGCCATCGCCTCGACAGACAAAATCCACTTCAGGGCACTGCAATTTGACCAATGCGGCATTCAAGCTCGCAAAGACGCCTCCGAAGGCCAGCTTGACCTTCGTGTTGGCGGCACGAATCTGACGGGCTAAAATTTTCGCATAGGGATAGCTGGTGGTACTGAGGAAACTGAGGCCGACCAGATCAGGCTGCTGCCGATTGATTTCCTCGAGAATGACCTCGTTCGGCGTATCGGGATTCGCCTGATCGAACATCACACATTCGTGGCCGGCCTGCTTCAGCACTGACGAAAGCGACATGATACCGATGGGCGGGAAGCCCATCACCCTGATACGGCCGTTCTTTGCGCG
>JBDSKU010000431.1:0-3286 GCA_039916745.1 Nitrospiraceae bacterium | reverse complement strand
GGTATCAAGCCACCGAAGGCCGAGACCTACTGTGCGACCGAAGCCCCGAAGGGCGAATTGGGATTTTTTATCGTCAGCGACGGCAGCGCACGCCCCTACCGGATGAAGATTCGCTCGCCATCTTTTGTGCACATGGGCGCCTTCGACCACATGGCACGAGGCTATTTGATTTCAGACATCATCACGATCTTCGGGACCTACGACATCGTGATGGGAGAATGTGATAGGTGAAGGCTCGGGAGATGGGGCCCTTGCTCGCGCAACGCGCGGCCTCGGAAGGCCCTCGTTGGACGCGTGCAGTAAACGGCACCCTCCGCTCCCTCACCGTGAGTGGGTGGACAGGAAAACCAGATGTTAAAAGACAAGTACCAGAAAGACATTGACGAGATCCTGAGCCGGTACCCGGTGAAGCGCTCCGCCTTGATTCCGTTGCTCTACCTGGCACAGCAGGACGAGGGCTACGTGTCCGAGGTTGCCATGAAGGAAATCGCGGGCCTCTTGCGGCTCACTCCGCCCCAGGTCTATGAGACGGCCACGTTTTACACGATGCTCAATCTCAAGCCTGTGGGGAAGTTTCATCTCCAAATCTGCAAGTCCCTCATGTGTGCGCTGGTCGGGTCGGATACGGTCATTGGATGGGTGAAGACGAAGCTCGGAATCGGCCCGGGCGAAACGACGGCCGACGGACTCTTTACCCTCAGCACGGTCGAATGCCTTGCCGCCTGCGGCACCGCACCAATGATGCAGGTCAATGAGGACTATTACGAACGGCTGACGGAAGAGAAGTTCGACCGCATCCTGGCCGATCTCAAGAAAGATGGAACCTGTTCCCTTAAAACCGGCCCATTTATGTGGCCGGAGCCGGCCCCGGCAAAACACGGGGCCTAAGACGTCAATCGAAAGGCGGGCGGTGAGTTACCCTGATTCTACGATTGACGGTTGACGAAAGAATTTGAATGCCTAAGCACGAACCAGTCCTGTTGAAGAACATGCTGCAGCCCGGCTATACCGGGTCGCTGGCGGACTATGAGAAAACGGGCGGCTACCAGGCGCTCCGCAAAGTTGTGGGCAAAGTGCCACCAACCGACGTGACTGGCACCGTTATGAAATCGGGGCTCCGGGGACGAGGCGGCGCAGGCTTCCCGACCGGCGTCAAATGGGGATTCCTGCCCAAGGATTATCAAGGCCCGCGTTATCTCTGTTGCAACGCGGACGAGAGCGAGCCTGGCACGTTCAAAGACCGCCAACTCATCGAACGAGACCCCCATCAGATCCTGGAAGGCATCCTGCTCGCGTGCTACGCCATCGGCGCAGAATCCGCCTACATTTATATCCGCGGAGAATTCGTCCTCGGGGCCAAAATCTTGGAAGCGGCGATTGCCGAAGCGCGCACCGCCGGCTATATCGGCACGAACATTCTGGGCACGGGGATCACCGCCAATGTCTGGGTACACCGTGGCGCCGGCGCCTATATCTGCGGTGAAGAGACGGCATTGCTGGAGTCGCTTGAGGGCAAGCGCGGGCTGCCTCGCGTCAAACCACCCTTCCCGGCAACCCATGGTCTCTATAACAAGCCGACCGTGGTGAACAACGTCGAAACCCTCGCGAACCTTCCTCACATCATCAGCCGGGGGCCCGAATGGTTCGCGTCGATCGGCTCCCCGCCAAAGAGCACCGGCACGAGAATCTTCTGCGTCAGCGGCCATGTCAAACGGCCGGGCAACTACGAAGTGCCGATGGGGGTCACCTTCCGAGAATTGATCTATGAAGAAGCCGGAGGCATGCGCTCAGAGAAGCCGCTCAAGGCCTTCATCCCAGGTGGAGCGTCCGCGCCGTTCCTGACGCCGGACAGCCTCGACGTCAAACTCGACTTCGAGTCCGTCGCCGCCGCCGGCTCGATGCTCGGCTCCGGCGGGGTCACCGTGATGGAAGAGGGCACGGACATGGTCTGGGCCGCGCTCCGCCTCATGGAATTTTTCTATCATGAGTCCTGCGGCAAGTGCAGTCCCTGCCGCGAGGGCAGCTCCTGGCTGGTGCAAACCATGCGACGGATCGTCGCGAAGCGAGGGCGGATGGAGGACCTTGAAACCTTGGTCGATCTATGCAAGAACATCGCGGGCCGGACGGTCTGCGCGTTCGGCGACGCGGAAATATCGCCGATTATGAGCACGCTGAAACATTGGCGGCCTGAGTACGTCAAAATGATTCACGAAGCGGAGGCAGCCAATCTGATTCACCCGAAGCGGATCATGGCTCAACCCTAACGATGGCTACCACGACCGACACCGTTCGCTTAACGATCGACGGCATTCCCATCTCGGTGCCAAAGGGCACCCTGGTGATCGAAGCCGCTCGTCGTGTTGGGGTCATGGTTCCACACTTCTGTTACCACCCGAAGCTCAAGCCCGATGCTAACTGTCGCATGTGCCTGGTTGAAATCGAAAAGATGCCCAAGCTCCAGACCTCCTGCAGTACGGTTGCCACCGAGGGCATGTCCGTTCGAACCGCAACGACGGTCGTCCACGATGCCCACAAGTCGGTACTCGAATTCATCCTGGCCAATCACCCGCTGGATTGCCCGGTCTGCGACCAAGGCGGCAAGTGCGACCTACAAGATTTTTCTCATGAATACACCGCGACCACCAGCCGGTTTGCGGAAACCAAGCGCATCTTCCAGAAGGAATACTTCAGCCCCCTCATCGAAACGCAGATGAACCGTTGCGTGCAATGTTTACGGTGCGTCCGCTACTGCGACGAGGTCATGGACGTCAAAGCCCTCGCTCCGGTCGGACGAGGCACGATGACCGAGATCAAGTCGTTTGGCGCCCACCCGTTAGATTGCGAGTTCTGCGGCGGCTGCGTGCAGATTTGCCCGGTCGGCGCCATCACCAGCCGGCTCTCGATGTACGAATACCGCCCCTGGATGCTGAAACGCGCCGATACGGTCTGTACCTTCTGCGGAGACGGTTGCCAGATCACGGTCCAAACCAAGGGCCAGGAACTGATCGAAGTCAACAGCGCCCAGGGTGCCGGCCGAAACAACGGCGACCTCTGCGCCCGCGGGTTTTTTGGATTCCATGCTACGAGCCATCCCAGCCGGATCACCCAACCCTTGATCAGACGGAACGGTTCGCTGGTCGAAGCTACCTGGGAAGAGGCCTTGGAATATGTGGCAGAACAGACCAAACGGATCAAGCTGGCGCATGGCGCCCAAGCCTTTGGCGGACTGATTTCAGGCCGCTGCACCAACGAAGAGCTCTATCTGTTCCAGAAGTTCATGCGCCTC
>JBDSKU010000430.1:0-10855 GCA_039916745.1 Nitrospiraceae bacterium | reverse complement strand
AACCAGCATGCTCCCGCCAAACACGCCGGCAAATTCAGGCCGCTTCGCTTGCTCCGGGTCAAGATCGATCAACTCAGCCGCCGCCCGATTGAAACTGATGAGGTACGGCGGTTCTGAAAATGGCGTGGGATTCAGCTTGGCGTAGAGCGCCTCGGGCAGGCGGGCATAGCTATTGTCGAACGACAGTGTTTCCAACTGGTGTCTGCTCATGGGTGGAGCATGGCAGGACTAGCTCGATGTTTTCAAGCGAGGATAGGTCTCATCCAACAGAGAGGCGAATTGCTCGGAGTCGAAGTCGTAGACCCACACCTCGCCGGTCGAGATGGAATAGACCCATCCAGGAGGTCCACCTTCTTCTGGCGCATAAGCTGGGCAACGGACGAGGTTTTCCATCGAGCGGGACCCCTATCGAGGGCCGTTCTGGATCTCGCGATCCACCGTGAACACAAAGACCCGTTCACTGAGCTGAACGTCGATGTCCGTAAAGACCGCGAGTGTTTTGGCGCCTGTGATCTCGCTCACTTGCTCATAGAGTTTGTCGCGGCCCTGCGCGATGAGATTCTGCCGCAATCGCTTCACCATGTCGATACCTTCCACCGTCTTGGCCAACTGACGTTCGGCCGGTGTCAGCACCCCCTTGAGCCGGACGACAACCAGATCCCGCACGACATACGCGCGCACCTCATCGGGGCCGCGCCCCATGAACTCCTGCTCAAACTTGATGATCGCGTTGCGAATCGCGTTTTCCACGTCATGCCCTCTTCAGATTCAAACCAAGATCGCCCAGATGGGGATTTCCATTCGCCCTCGGCGAGGTTTACCGCCCGAGGTTTTCCAGGTCCCGATCCACCGTGAACACGAAAACTTTCTCGCCGATCTGGGCATTGATATCGGTAAAAATGGCCAGCACCCTGGCCCCCACTATTTTGCTCACCTGTTCGAAGAGCTGATCGCGTCCCTGGGCAATGAGAGCCTGTCGGATGCTTTTGACCATCTCCACGCCTTCGGCGGTCTTGGCCAATTGTCGCTCGGCCGGTGTGAGGACGCCCTTGAGGCGAACGACGACGAGATCCCGCACGATGAACGCCCGCACATCCTCCGGGCCCCGCCCCATAAATTCTTGTTCGAACTTGATGATGGCGTTCCGAATCGCCGCTTCGATCTCGCCTTTGGTCAGTCCTTTGTTCATCGTATGACCCTTCCAGCCAGATGGTAAATGCCAAGTATAGAGGTGCGTCGGAGGAGGTCACAAGGGCCAACCTGCGCTCATTGGGCCAAAAGACAGGATACGTGAGTCCGAAGGCCTAGGTTCGGGTGGACAATGTACCCGATGCCTTGACTACCCAGGGACAGATACCGGATAAAGGGGCATGAATGCGTCCGATGGCGTTCCCTGTGGACCGCGTTAACCTGGGAATAGGCGAAACCATCGCGTTGGATACGACAGAGGCTGTAGGGTGACCGGCACGTTTCGGGTCGGACGCAGTACAAACCAACCGTGCGGCGGCGACAGTTCGTCGAGGTGCGCGGTTGGCTTTTGTGTTCTCTAAGCCCGTGAGGTCCCTGTGTATGCCTGGCTGATCCCGCTGCTTCCCCTCCTGACGGCGCTTATGGTCGCCGTGGGCGATGACGCGTCACGTCGTGCACGGACACAGCTCGCCATTTTCCCGATCGGCGCGGCGTTTTGTGGCGCGGTCGCCACCCTCTACCTCGTAGCGACCCAGGGACCGATCAGCCTGCGCTTTTACGACCCTGCCTCGACGGCGTCGCTCACCTTTCCGATCGGTTTCTACATCGACCGGCTCAGCGCCGTCATGATGGTGCTGATCTCGGGGGTCGGGACAGTCATCTATGCCTATTCCATCGACTACATGTACCAGGACCCGCACGAACCGCGGTACCTGACCCTCATCGGCCTGGCGCTCTTCGTCCTGCTCTGTATGGTCTCCAGTGCCAATCTCATGATGCTGTTTCTGTTCTGGCAACTCCTGAGTTTTCTGCTCTACCTCCTGGCCCATAACCATACCCATGCGGGAACGCTCGAGGGCGCGTTCAAGACGTTCACACTGCTTCGAGTCGGCGACGTGACGTTTCTTGCCGGGATCGTCCTCGCCTATGCTCTCTACGGAACCCTGGAGTTTCCGGCGGTGTTTGCCAAGGCGGCCGAGTCGTCTGTGACGTTCTCCCCGCTGCCGGGACTCGATATCAGCGGAGCCACGGCAGTGACACTCCTCTTGTTCATCGGCGGGATGAGCAAGTCCGCGCAGTTCCCGTTCCACATCTGGCTCCCCCACTATCTCTATGCCCCGACGCCCGCGACGGCCTTGCTCCATGCCGGCATCATCAATGCCGGAGGGTTTCTGATCAACCGCTTGGCCCCATTATTCGGACTGAGTTCGACAACGTTGCATGTGGCCTTCGTGGTGGGGACGCTGACCGCCGTGCTGGGCGCCAGCATGATGCTGGCGCAGAACGACATCAAAAAGACCCTCGGTTTCTCGACGGTCGGTCAGATGGGCTACATGATCATGGAATGCGGCCTAGGCGCATTTTCACTCGCAGTCTTTCACCTGATCGCCCACGGGCTTTTCAAGGCCACGATGTTCCTGAACAGCGGCAACGTGATCCACAAAGCCAGACAGGAAGCGCATTTCCCGCATGCCGACCGGCAGGAAGAAGAACAGGCGTTTTCTCCCCTCACCTGGTCGACCGGATTCGCGACGACCTTGATGATTCCCCTGCTGATTCTGCTGGTCACCCACGGCGTACTACGCATTCCCCTGCTGGAATCCCAAGGCACGGTCATCTTCCTCTTCTTTATTTGGATCACCTCCTCACAAGCCATTTTGACGCTCACCCGCCTGCGCGCGGTGCCCTCCTGGGAAGTATCGGCGGCCATGCTCGTTACGCTGCTCTTCGTCGTCTTCGTCTATTTGTTCGCCGTCGAATCGTTCACGGCCTTCCTGTATCCGAATCCCGCAGAAGTCGCGTCGTACTTTCAAGCTGCGGATCTTCCGAACTGGCTCTTCGACGGCATCGTCCTCATGGCTACGGTCCTGACAGTCCTCAGCTGGTGTTATCTCTATCTGCGCGCCCATGGCCGAACCGTGTGGATACCGGCCTGGGTCGAAGGCCTGCGGATCCGACTCTACGTCTTGTTCATGAACCGGCTGTATGTGGACGGGCTCTATGGTCAATTCGGCCAAGCCATCGCACAGACCGCTCGCCGTCTCGACAACCGCACGGAACGATAAGGCCTTCGATTCGCCGGGAGTGCGCCGTGGGAAGAACGCGCTCGAACGACGACAGGTCCGCCGAGGAGGATTCGGGCCGGCTCAGTGCTTGACGATGGGCTAGGCAACATACTAATGATGGACTCCCCGAGGGCCTCTGAAGCGGTCTGTGACCGCCCGATGCCGGGTCAGCGCGAAGGTTGAATAGAGATTCTCACGTTCCGGTGTCATGGAGTGCCAGTGTCGTTCATACTTCTCATCCCATTGTTATTGCTCGCGGCTGCGCTGATCGTATTGATTGGTCGCGACGACACGCGCGGCCTTCGTGCGAAGATTGCCGCCTATCCGATCGGAGCGGCTTTTTGTGGCGCCATCGGGACACTCTATGTCGTCGCCGTGCAGGGGCCCATTTCCATTCGATTCTACGATCCGGGGTCGGTTGCCTCGCTCATTTTCCCGATCGGTTTCTACATCGATCGGCTGAGCGCCATTATGATGACGTTGATCGCAGGCGTGAGCACCCTGATCTTTGTCTACTCGACCGGCTACATGTATCAGGATCGCCACATGCGCCGGTATCTGGCCCTGATCTGCTTCACGGATTTTGTGCTGATCTGCATGGTCTCCAGCGCCAATCTGATGATGCTATTTCTCTTTTGGCAAATCTTGAGCTATCTGCTCTATCTCCTCGCACACAATCATGAACATGCGGCAACGCTCAAGGGAGCCTTCAACACCTTTACGCTGTTACGCGTCGCCGATGCCGCCTTTCTGGCTGGAATCGTCCTTGCGTATGGCGTCTACGGCACGCTGGAATTTCAAGAACTCTTTGCGCGGGCCACTGAGAGGCCGGTCGCGCTCTCGCTCTGGCCCGGGATAGACATCAATGCCGCGACGGCCGTCACCCTCCTCATCTTCGTTGGAGCCATGGGAAAATCCGCGCAGTTTCCGCTCCATTTCTGGCTGCCCCGGTCGCTCTATGCGCCGACGCCCGTGCATGCCTTGCTCCACGCCGGGATCATCAATGCGGGCGGCTTCCTGATCAACCGGCTGGCGCCGCTCTTCGGACTCAGCTCGACGACGTTGCATGTGGCATTCGTCGTGGGAACCCTGACCGCGGTGCTGGGCGCCTCCATGATGTTGGCGCAGAACGACATCAAGAAGACGCTCGGCTTCTCGACCATCGCTCAGATGGGCTACATGATCATGGAGTGCGGGTTGGGCGCCTTCTCGCTGGCGGTGTTCCATCTCATCGCCCACGGGCTCTTCAAAGCGACGGTCTTCTTAAATTGCGGAAACGTCATTCATAAAGCCCGACAGGAACCGCACGTCCCCCATGTTGATCAGCAAGAAGAGAAAGAAAATTTCTCACCGCTCGCTTGGTCGACCGGGTTCGTGACGACACTCGTGATCCCTCTGGTTATCCTGCTGGTCACTCATGGGGTCCTGCGTATCCCGCTGCTCGAATCGCAGGGAACGGTTATCTTTCTCTTCTTTATCTGGCTGACCTCGTCACAGGCCATTTTGACACTCACGCGCCTGCGCGCGATCGCCTCCTGGAAAGTGTCGTCTGCGATGCTCCTGACGCTGCTCTTCGTCGTCTTCGTTTACCTGTTCGCCGTCGAATCGTTCACGGCCTTCCTGTATCCCAATCCCGTAGAGGTGGCCTCGTACTTCCAAGCCGCGGATCTTCCGAACTGGCTCTTCGACAGCATCGTCCTCATGGCCACGATCATGACTGTCCTCAGCTGGTGCTATCTCTACATGCAGGCTCACGGCCGGACGATCTGGATGCCGACGTGGGTCTCACGCTGGATCGAGGGTGGACGAAACGGATTGTATGTCCTGTTCATGAACCGCTTGTACGCCGACGAACTCTATCAACTGCTTGGACGGACGGTCATGCGCATCGTCCATCGCTTCGACAAACGCGAACGCGGGTGGTCTCGATGATCGACGCGACCCTCATCCCTTGGATCGTGACTGGCGTTCCCCTGCTGGGCGCGGGATTGACCCCGGCGCTCTGGACACACCCCCACCGGCTGATGACCTGGTCGGTCGGCGTCTGCACCGTCAGCCTAGCTTCCCTCGTGGGATTCGCCGGATTTCTGACGACCCCGCCCGAAGGCCTGCTCCTTCTTTTTTTGCTACCACTCGCCGCCGGGATGTCGCTCCTAGGCCAGCCGCATCACCGGGACCATCGCGCATCGTGGGTCCTGACCCTGATATTTCTGGGCCTGGGACTCGGCGCGCTGACCAGTCAGCCCGTCGTCGACAAACTGTTCCTGATGGCCATCCATGGATTCGTCATCGTGTTGCTCTATCGACATCACACGCCCCTCTGGCCCATCTCCTGGTGGGGCCTCGGGGCCTACACGCTCGGCGCCCTCTGCCTGTTGCTGACGCTGGTCGCCGCCCCGCCGCTGTCTTCGATGGCGGCGTTGCTGGCCTGTACGATTCTCTTACCCGTCGTGCCGTTTCACGATGGACATCTCACTGCGCTGACCCGGTTACCCGGAAATTTGCCGTCGTTCATGGTGCTGCTCTTTCCGGCGCTCGGCCTGCATAGTCTGGCCCCGATTGCGGCAACCTTGCCGGATTCCGTCGTATGGGTCATGAGCATCCTCGCCCTGGCCGGCACTGCCTATGGCGCGATCAAGGCGCTGGCACAGTCGCGCGTACGCCTCCTGCTGGCCTATAGCAGCCTGTCGTTCTTTTCGATGCTCTGGTGGTGTGTGGTGACCACACGATCGGTCACGCCACGCGCCGCGCTCTTCGTCGGCGCCGTCGGTCTCGTGATGTGTGGGCTCCTGGTAGCCTGGCAAATTATCCGCACTCGATACGGAGACGACGTGGACCCGCAGGCCATCAGTGGATTGGCCTCCACCATGCCTCAGTATGCCGTGCTGCTCTCTCTGCTGGCTCTGGCCGCCATGGGTCTGCCGCCGTTCGGCGTCTTCGCGGGCTTCATGGGATTGCTGCTGTCATCGACGGCGGCTTTCTCCGCCGGCATCGTCATCCTCGTCTGTGCCTGGCTCGCGGCATCCTGGTATATCCTAGCCTTCGTGCAGGGTCTGCTGTTTGGCGTACGGCGGACAGATTTGCGGCATGCCGATTTACTCCAAACAGAACTGGTGTCCCTGATCATTCTCGTCTTGACCCTGCTCGCGCTTGGCGTGATACCGATCAGCCTCTTCGGACCGGACCGGACAACTCCTCCGGCCAGCGCTAACTCAGGATCGTTCGCATGGAACAGATAAACCCGTCGATCGACATCGAATCCAAACGGATGGAGCTGCGCGGCGTGGTCCAACTCGCCGGCGAAGTGATTGCGCAATACTGGCCGATGCGGACCTTCGTCCATCACAATCCGCTCCATAGCCTCGAATATCTCCCGTTTGAAGAGACGGCCCAGCGCGGCAAGCAATTCATGGGAGGGCATAGTTATCTCCCCGGCACGCTTTATCGCGAGTATCTGAAAACGGGCCGGATAGAAGAGGCCCATCTCGACGCCGCCTTGAAGCCGCTCGTCCTGGATCAGTCGGTCACGATCGGCCCGCGCCGGATCACGCACGGCGACGTCCTGCGGGTCTGCCTCACAGAGGGCCTCTGCGCGCCGGTAGCCGAGCCGCTCGATGATCAACTGCACGACCCCGCAAAAGACGTGGTCGACGTCGTCGCAGCAAGTCTGTCTACCGAATGGGCGTTCCCCGATCTCCGCAAGCGAATTCAGCTCATCGTGGAAGGCGACCAGTCGGCACTGGGCCGATGGCTCACGCTGTCGCATTGGTGCGACGACACCTTCGGGACGCAGATCGTCCAGCAGATCAACCACGAACTCATTAAATGGTGCGAGGCCTTCCTGGACGAAGGCCATGCAACCTGGCCTATGCCGGGACGGGAGAAAGGGCTGTATCATGCCTGGAAAGACCTGGCGGCACAGGAATGGTCTCCCGTCGGGATCCCCGACAGCAGAAGAAAAATCTCCCGCCTGCCCGACTATCCAGAAGATGCGTTGCTACAGAGCCTGGACGCGCTCGGCATTCCTTCGGACCTGCGCCAGGATTACTTGTCGCTGCAATTGACCGCGCTGCCCGGCTGGGCCGGCTTCATCAAGTGGCGCGCGGAAGAGCGCGATTATCCCTGGCAGAAGGCCTATCCGGTCGGTCTCGTGAAATTTCTCGCGATCCGCCTCTGGTACGCCAGCGAGCTGGTTCAGAAAACCTGCCGCGAGGAACTCGGCATCGAAGGGCGCTACGACGCCGTCGTCGCGTATATGCGCGAACATCCCGACGAATACTATTTGAGGAGACAGCGGGTCGCCGGGCGCTTGCCGGCATTGTATGCCGAAGAAGTCGATCGGCTCCGGCACCACAAGGGAAACGGGTGGGGCCGCGTGATCGAGCGCTACGGGACGGACGTAGTCCCACGGCAGGAAATTGCCGCACGCCGCGGCGCCGCCAAGCAGCTCGTGGCGTTGGCTCGCTCCTTGGAACTGGATCCGGCAGTACTGGCTGAGACGCCGCACGCCACGCTGAAGCAACTCTTCGATTGGATGGAGGCCTTTCCCGAATCAGACCATGGCCCGGTCTGGCTCAAGGCCTTGGAAGCCGCCTACCAGCAGCGTCTGCTTGCCCAGTTGCGGACACCGGCACAACAGCAAATCGTGCCGGCGGATCAGCCAGGCACGAACCGGCCCTATTCGCAATCCGTTTATTGTATCGATGTGCGCTCCGAACCCTTCCGCCGACACCTGGAGTCCACTGGTCTGCACGAGACCTATGGATTTGCCGGCTTCTTCGCCGCCTTCATTCGTTATCGCGCGTGGGGGAAGGAACACGACACCGAGCAGTTCCCCGTGATCATGCGCGCAAAGAACGAGGTGCGCGAAATTCCCCGGAGTTATCTCGATCACAAAGTGTCGAAACATAAAGCCCGCATCAAGTGGGTCCATGCCGGCCATACGCTGCTGCACGATTTGAAAGAAAACGTCGTGACCCCCTATGTCATGGTGGAATCGCTCGGCTGGTTCTACGGCCTCCCGATCTTCGGCAAGACCCTCTTGCCGTCGCTCTATCAACGCTGGACCTCATGGGTGCATCGCCTGTTTGTGCCGGCCATCGCGACGACACTTACCGTAGACAAGATGGCCCCGGCCGAGACCGCGGAGATGCTGGCGGCTGAACACCATGCCACCGTCAGAAAAGTGCTGCACGAACATGCGGGATTGCGCAGCTCGCGCATCACCCCGGCCCTTGTCGAAGCCCTGCGTCAACAAGCGCTGAACGGCCAGGCGGAACTTGAGACGTCCCTGGTTGAATTGGCGCAACTGGCAGGGCTTACGCCCGAATCCCTGCGTCCCCTCCTCGACATCTTGCGGCGCCAATACGACCTCACCGCACGCGCAGCCTCTCGCCAGAAAGAACGGATCACCCGGACCGGATTCACCCTCGACGAACAGATCCTCACGGTCGACACGGCGCTCCGGATGATGGGTCTCACGCAGAACCTGGCCCGGCTGGTCTTAATCTGCGCCCACGGCAGTACGTCTGAGAACAATCCCTATGAGTCGGCCCTGGATTGCGGCGCCTGCGGAGGGAATGAAGGAAAACCGAATGCCCGCGTCCTCGCAATGATGGCGAACAACCAAAAAGTGCGGGAGCGGCTGGCCAAGAACAACCTGGTGATTCCGCCCGACACCCACTTTCTGGCCGGTCAGATGGATACGACGACCGACGAGGTCCGGCTCTTCGATCTGGAAGATGTGCCCCCCACCCATCGCGCCGACCTGGCCCGGTTGCAGGAAGATCTCAAGGAGGCCTCCACCCTGACGAGTCAGGAACGGTGTACGCGCTTCCCCGAGATTCAGCAGCCACTGGACGAGCGTGCGGCGGAATCGCACGTGCGGAAACGGAGCGTGGACTGGAGTCAGGTCCGGCCGGAGTGGGGCCTCTCGAGCAATACGGCGTTTGTCATCGGACGACGGGAGCTGACCAAGGGGCTCAACCTCGAAGGACGGGTATTTCTGCATTCCTACGATGCGCGCCAGGATCCGAACAGCCGTCTTCTAGAAGTGTTGTTGACGGGCCCGCAAGTTGTGGCGCAATGGATCAACATGGAGCATTATTTTTCTGCCGTAGACAACGACGTGTACGGCAGCGGCAGCAAGATCTACCATAACGTCGTGGGGCGGATCGGGATTATGTCGGGCCCCTGGAGCGACCTCCGGTTGGGTTTGGCCAGGCAGACGGTGATGAACGGCGAGGCGCCCTACCACGAACCGATGCGGTTGCTCACCATCGTGGAGGCGCCACGCGGGCGCATCGACAAGCTGGTCGAGCGACACGAGATCTTGCGGCATTTTTATCACAACGAGTGGGTACACCTCGTCGCCCTCGACCCAGATGACCAGGAATGGTATCGGTATCGCCCCACGGGCGAATGGGTACGAATCGACGAGACTCTGTAACGAGCGGACATTCTCACGTGGGCACAGATAAGGAAGGAGTGCACAGATGGGCGGGTTGACGTTGCATCCGATGAAGGAAATACGTGTGATCGTGGCGGGGGAACACCGGGCGTTTGTGACGGAGTTGCTGGACCGGGTCAACGCGACCGGCTACACGATCATCGGCAATGTGTCCGGCAAGGGGCATAGTGGTGTGCGGGAAGCCCATTTCATGTTCAGCGAGCAGGAAAGCCTCGAGATCATCATGACGGTCGTTCCGGAAGAAAAAGTGGAGCCCATTCTGGCGGGACTGCGGCCGCTGTTCGATCGGCATTCCGGCGTTATGTTCGTCACCGACGTGGCGGTCAGCCGACAGGAGTATTTCGGGAAGGCTCAGAAAAAGTAGCGCACCGGGTCAGGAACAGGCCAGGATTCGAAAACAGACTGGAAGGACACATTCGGCCGGTCAGCGGTACTGGTAAAGTTTGAATCCATGGCTTAGTGACTCCCGCTCTCTGCTATGGCATGATGCGGTATGGCTGTAAAGAAGATCATCGACGATTTGCAGAATGCGTTATCTATCGCCCAAGCCGGCATACGTGGCACATTGAAGTCTCTCATGAAGGCACAGTCCAAAGCCAAGAAACTAACTTCTGGAAAACGCACGAACAAACCAAAGGAAAAGCCAAAGAAACGGCTATCAGCTAAGCATCCTACCAATCCGACGCACCTCGCTCGCTCCGTGGTCAAAGCGGCCATCCGGGAACCGCTCACGCCTAAGAAGCTGCGCAAGAAGAAACCTGCATCTAAGACGAGCAAAAAGTCGACTTAGTTTTCTATATCCGCAAAGAGTTCTCCTGTCTCTCCAATTTGCGGGAATGCTCGTTTGAATCCACGGTCAAAAAATTCTTTCGAGTTTGACGCATTCCCTATGCCTACTCTTTCTGACTTCCTAATCTTTTAAGTCTTCAAACTTTACCAGTACCGGGTCAGCTCCGCCCTTGTCTTCCAGAACCTGTTTGTCTAAAATGAGGCTCTTCGCGTTGGTTAAGAGGAGTATGGGATGAAGGGTTTACGGTTCGAGCGTATCGGGACAAATCGCTACTACAATGTGGTGTTCCACATGGGGAGCAGCTATGTGCCCGTCAGCGATGACATCGTGGAAGAGCTCAAG
>JBDSKU010000429.1:0-18393 GCA_039916745.1 Nitrospiraceae bacterium | reverse complement strand
GCGTCGGGATGGCAGACGTTTACCCGCGTCACCCTCCCGAATATCAAATGGAGCCTGCTGTATGGCGTGATCCTCTGCAATGCTCGAGCGATGGGAGAATTCGGAGCGGTCTCCGTCGTCTCAGGCCATATTCGAGGACTCACCAATACGATGCCCCTGCATGTCGAGATCCTCTACAACGAATATAACGCCGTCGGGGCATTCGCGGTGGCCTCGCTCCTCACCTTGCTGGCCATTGTGACACTCATCGCCAAAACGATCATCGAACGGAAAACGGCTCCATCGCGATCGCCGCATGATCCTGCATGGAGCATGCAGCCAGGGAGTCCATCATGAGTATCCAAGTCGAGCATGTCACCAAACGATTCGGCACGTTCACCGTCCTGAATGACGTGAGCCTTCACGTAGAGACAGGAGAACTCATCGCGCTCCTCGGCCCCTCCGGTTGCGGCAAGACCACCCTGCTCAGAATTCTGGCGGGATTGGAGAGGCCCGACCAAGGACGAATTCTCCTCCATGGCGCCGAGGTGACGGATCAGCGTATCACCGACCGGCGCGTGGGATTCGTGTTCCAGCATTACGCGTTATTCCGGCATCTCACCGTCGCCGAGAATGTCGCGTTCGGGCTGACCGTGCTCCCCCGTTCGCAACGGCCCTCTCCTGATCGGATCCGGAAGAAGATCGATGAGTTGCTCTCATTGGTCCAATTGCGCGCGATGGCCGACCGCTATCCCAACCAGCTATCCGGAGGGCAACGTCAACGTGTCGCCCTGGCCAGAGCGTTGGCCGTGGAACCGAAAATGCTCCTGCTTGATGAACCCTTTGGGGCACTGGACGCCAAGGTTCGAAAAGAGCTGCGACGCTGGCTCCGGCGGCTTCATGACGAATTGCACATTACGAGCATTCTTGTGACGCATGATCAGGAGGAAGCATTAGAGGCAGCCGACCGTGTCGTGGTGTTACACCAAGGACGCATCGAGCAGATCGGCACGCCGGACGAAGTCTATGAGCACCCGGCGACACCGTTCGTCTACCAATTTCTCGGCGATGTCAACGTCTTTCATGGCCGAATTGCCCAAGACGGAACCCAGCAGGAGCGGACGGACTCTTCGGACGAACACGAAGTCACCTTTGTCCGCCCTCACGACCTGGAACTCAGCCTGAGCCGGACCACGCCGGCACAACTCGAAGCGACCGTGCGATTTGTCATCACCGCCGGCTCACGCGTCCGGCTCGAATTGATCTCCAAGAACTCGATGCAGACCATTGATGTCGAACTCACCAAGGAGCGCTATCGCGAACTGAATATTCGGCAAGGCGATGTGGTCTTTGTGCACCCGAAACAGTTGCACGTCTTCAGAATGCCAGGCTCCTTGCCCGTGTAGCCGTGATCCACATCACTACACAAGTAGCCGATGCCGCTGCAGGCCAACAGCAATCTGCAATGAAGTAATCACCATTAATAGGACCGCACCTATGACTGTTGAAACACCCCTCCACATCGTCACCGCAGACCCGCACAGGCTGGCCCTCTCTATCCGCGCCAGCTGTCTGATTTTTGAAGACCCTGCATCCAGGGCGCTGCTGGAACATGTGCAACGGATCGCTCCCAGCGATGCGACCGCGCTCATCATCGGCAAGACCGGTACCGGCAAGGAGCTGATCGCGCGCCACATTCATGAACTGAGTGCTCGTCGGACAGGTCCGTTCGTGGCGTTCAATTGCGCCGCAATCAGCGAATCGTTGATGGAGAGCGAACTCTTCGGTCATGAGCGCGGCGCCTTCACCGGCGCCGTGACTGCCAAGACCGGCTGGTTCGAGACCGCGCAGGGCGGGTCGTTGTTCCTGGATGAGATCGGCGATCTCCCACTGGCCCTTCAAGCCAAACTGCTGCGGGTTATCTAAGAGCGAGAAGTGGTCCGCGTCGGCTCGCGCCAACCTATTGCCATCGATGTACGGTTGATTGCCGCGACCAACATGAACCTGAATGAAGCCGATTCCCCTTCGCTGTGGGAGGCTGACACGTCTCCGGTCGCTGTGCTAGGCTGCGCCATGCCTGCCAGTTGGCTCAGTCGCCTCTCCATCGGCCAAAAACTTGCCATCTCGTTTGGTTTGATCGTCATTCTGTTGATCGGCAGCTTCTCCGCGACGCTTGTGTATCTCTCCCGCGTCAATAGTTATGTCGACCGGCATCAGCGGATCACCATCCCGGGCGTCGTCACGGCATCGGAGATGCTCCGCAACCTCTTCGACATGCAGACCCATATGCACCATCTCCTCGAACATCAGGACGCCGCGACCCGAGCCATCAGCCTGAAGACCATCGCAGACATCGAGCACCGAACGCTCACCGCACTGGACACCTATCAAGCGACCCACGCCGCCCGCACACATCCCATCTTGTATGGCATGCTGCAACAACATGGACGGGGCAACCTGGCCGACGAGGAAAATCTCACGATCGTCGCCATCGCCGGTGGCATGAGCGCCCTCCGCGCTCAGCGGGAAGACATCGAGACCGCAGATGGCCGGCGCACGAAAAATCCCGCAGACACAGAATCCCTCTATGAACAAACCGCGGCCAGGATCGCAGACGCCATCGCCGCGCTCATCGACATTCACCGCAAAATCGATGTGGAGATGAAAATCGAGGGAGACCGTCTCGTCGAGCAGGCACGGCGCATCGTCTTCGGAGTGGTCGGCCTACTGGGGCTTCTCGTCCTGTCGATCTACCTCATGATGAAGCGCCTCGTGGCCGGACCGCTTCAGAGGCTTGCCGCCACGGCAGATCGCGTCGCCCACCATGACCTCACGGCGCAGTTTGAACCTTGGCCCACGCAGGATGAGGTCGGCATCCTGGCGAACTCCCTGACAGCCATGTTGGCGAATCTTCGCGAGCGAGGCACCGCCCTGACACGCAAGACCAAGGAACTTGAAGCCTTCACCTACTCCATTGCCCACGATCTCAAAGGGCCTCTTCGAGAAATCGAAGGCTTCTCCTCGCTCTTGGAAAAGCGATTTCAAGAAGGGGGAGACCCGCAAATCCAGCACCATATCGACGTGATCCGTCGATCCGCCCTACGTCTCACCCACATGATCGATGCCCTGCTCAAATATTCACGGCTAGAACAACAAGATTTCCCATGCACTCGCTTCAATGTGCTGGAGATGATCAACAGCCTACTCATCGACCGGCAGGACCAACTCGCCGGCATCGCACCTCGAATCACCGTCAATCTCCCCTTCGACGACCTGTATGGCGAGCCGGTCAGCATCCGGCAGGCTCTGGTCAATCTCCTCGACAATGCCATCAAGTTCTCTCGCCATTCTCCAGCTCCGACTATCCGCATCGAGGGAGAACGGACGACGGCCGAGCGTAGGCTCTGGATACAGGACAACGGCATCGGCTTCGACGCCGACCAGAAAGAAAAGCTCTTCGGTCTCTTCGAGCGGTTGCACAATGCCCAGGAGTACGAAGGCACCGGCGTCGGCCTGGCCATTGTGAAAATGGTCATGGAGAAACACGGTGGTCGCGCCTGGGCAGAATCGTCTCCCGGCACAGGCAGCACATTTTTTCTGGCGTTCCCCAATAGCGAAGAAGTAATCAGCCGTCAGCGCTCAGCCCTCCCTCAGGGCCACGCTGAATGCTGATGGCTGAAGGCTGAAAGCTCACCCCATGCACATACTCATCATCGACGACGAAGAATACGTTCGGTTGGTACTCGAGCAGGCGCTCCGAGAGGAGGGCTGTGAGGTGACGGCCGTCACTCATGGGGCGGCAGGCATTGAGACGCTTCAAACCGGCATCTTCGAATGCGTCATCACCGATCTTCGCATGCCTGGCCTCGACGGGCGAGGCGTCTTAAAGTGGGTCCGCGAGCATCAGCCCGATGTGGACGTCCTCATGCTGACCGGCCATGGAGACGTCAAAGATGCCGTCGAGGCCATCAAGCAAGGCGCCTGGGATTTTTTAATCAAGGATACGCCCTTCGACGCCGCAGCGGTCAACGCCGCATTGGCCAGGCTGAAGACCGTGCGCGCCCTCCGCAAAGAGAACCTCGCGGCCAGGCACGGAGGCTTCACGCGCGACATCATCGTTGAAGGACCGAGCCAGGCCTGGCAGACACTCAAGACCAAGATCGCGCAGGTGGCCCCCTCCAACGCAGCCGTGCTCATTCAAGGAGAAACCGGCTCGGGCAAAGAAATCGCGGCGCGGCTGCTCCACGATTTGAGCCACCGGGCCGACGGACCCTTCATCGCCATCAACTGCGGCGCCGTCAGCCGTGAACTACTGGAGAGCGAGCTCTTCGGCCACGCAAAGGGCTCGTTTACCGGCGCGACCGCTGCGAAACCAGGGCTCATCGCCGCCGCCGAAGGGGGCACACTCTTTCTAGATGAACTGGGCGAAATGCCCGGTCCGATGCAGGTGAGTCTGTTACGCTTCCTGGATCGCGGCGAGTACCGTCCCGTCGGCAGCACGCGGACGCTCCAGGCTAACGTCCGTGTCGTCGGAGCCACGAATCAGGACATCCAAGAACTCGTCCACCAAGGCCGCTTCCGGGACGACCTGCTCTACCGCATCAACACCGTCACGGTGCGCGTACCTCCGCTCCGAGAGCGGAAGGAAGACCTTCCGAAACTTATCGAATACATTCTCTCAACGCTACGCATCCCGGGGGCCACAACACGAACCCTCTCGTCAGAAGCTATGCAGGCGCTGGTCACCCACAGTTGGCCCGGCAACGTGCGTGAACTGCGCAACGTGCTTGAAGGAATCGTGCTGATGAGCAACGGTACCGGCCTGATTGGTCGCGAGGAAGTCGTCGCGCTGTTGCCGAAAACCCGCCCCTCCTTGCAGACAGGAGATCAGACGATGCTCTCACTCGACGAAATCGAACGGCTCCACATCCAGCGCGTCCTTGAAGCCAGCGGCAGCAACAAAACCCAAGCGGCCAAGACTCTCGACATCGACTACAAGACGCTGCTCACGAAACTGAAGAAGTACCGCCTCACCTCCGACTAAGTCTAGACAGTGAGCCCGCCATGCGTCTTCCTTGTCATCAGCATCAGACCCCTTCAACGCGCACAGAGTCCGCTAGAGTTTCGGCCGATTCTTCTGCGCGCCCTCTTTCTCTTTCGCATCCTTCGCCTTGACGGCGTTCACGAGCAGCTCGTGCGTCGCCCCGGTGGCTTGGACGTCCAGAGGACCATCGCCCATGAGCACGGCGAGCGCCCCGACGAGATCCGGCGCAGCCAATGCGTTTTGGCAACATCGTTTGAGCCTGGCCTGAACCATCCGGCGTGTCTCACAGACATCTCCCTGGCCGACGGCCCAGCGCGACTCGAGGGCCATCGACACTCCCATCGGCTGCATTTGCGCGGCCTCGGCCGTGCGCTCCGGCAGACCCGTAAACGACTGACTTGAAATGCACATGGTGCCGTTCTCATCTTTCATCCGGCTGCCATTGGCATCGTCCAACCAGTTGATAATGCGGAGATTGGCATCGTTCAGTTGATTGGCACCGTTATCGTAACTGGGTGTGCCGTATTTTTTGATCAAATCTTCGACGAGCGCCTGCTGGGTCGGCGCCGTCTCCTTCGTGAAGATCATCGTGCGGGCGAGTTTCGAGACGACGATAGGATTGGGCGGCATGGTCAGCCCGAAAATGAACCGTTCTTCCGGGCTCGTGAACGTGAGACCATACAACAGCTCCCCACCTAACACGTCATATTTAATGGTGTCCTTTTTCATCTGCAGCTTGGGATTGTGCGCTTTGAGCGCCTGCATCGCTTCCTTGAGGGGCGTGCCGAGCTTCATCCCGGCGATATCGTACTTGCCCGCCGCGGCGGCGAGCTTCGCCGTTTCCTCCGGCGTGCCGGTATTCTCCGGCGGTCCGGACGGCTTAGGCTGCGGCGTGCCCAGTAAATCGGCGCCGGATTGGAATTGATCGTTCGCCGCGAACGATGCCACAGTCGGCATTCCGAATAGCACTATCGCAATCCCACACACTGACGCACCCACTACCCAATCCCTTAGGCTCATAATAATCTCCTGGTTGATAGATACGTTGCGTTCTCGCTGCCTGTCAGAACTTCGGCCTGTCGCGCCTTGTAGACTTCTCCTCCTGCTTCGAATCGAGCCTCAGTGCGCGGGCTTGACCATCCGCACGTTCGCCGGCTGCTCCACACGACCGACATGGCGCGAGTTGGCAAGGGTGATCCAGTCCTTGATGCAAAGGGTCGTCCCATCGTATTTCTCAGCGCGTGTGAATACCATAACCGTGTCCTTCGACAAGATGGCTGCCTCCACGTTCACGCTGGACAGCAAGACCGTTACGCACACGACCGCTTCCTCCTCAGTACCCTGGTGTGGCGCGTTGCCACTGAGCGACAGCGTTCCGTTGATTAAGTCCACATCTCCTTTTACGTTCAGGTTGTGCATGAGATGCTTCAACTCCGGACCGAGTAGCTTCTGCAGTTCCGCGCGCACCGCCGGCTCCTTCAAGAAGGCGTCGGCGTCGTAGCTTCCAGCATACTTGGCAATCATGGCACGCTGGATAACCTCGTCACTTTGCGCAACTCCGGCGCTCGCCAAAAGACCGGCCATACCAATCGCTGCAACATACGCAATGCGCAGTGGTATCGACTCAGCCCTCATCCGCGGATGCCGCCGGCACAACACAGTGATGGCGCGAGAATCAAGGCCTGAGCGGGACGCCCTTCTGGATACCCGATCAGTCCGCTGAGATACTTCATCAATTCCAGGTAAGTCCACGATCTCTCCGGTGACCCTTGAGCCATCAGTGCCACAGGCAAGATGGCGAACGTGTTTCTGGGATGATGGGACACCGAGGGGATGCGGTCCTGTGGCGTGACCCGGAGATCCAGCACATTTCGACCGAGGTTCCCCTGTATGATCGTCAGCCTGGCGAATACACCTGGCGCGATTTCGGACCAGGCTGAAGGGGGATCATTCGGTCCGCCGGTGAGTGTTCGCGGCAATCAATCTCTTTGGCGACCGTAGAGGAGATCAGGCATCCGCTCTGCGGCCAGCGTCTTATTGGCGAGGATCTTTCGAGCTCGTTGTAGCTCGATCACAGTCTCCCCAACGGGGCCCATCCGGCTCAGCATGGTTTCATAGCGGGGCAGTTTCCCCAACGTAGCCGCCTTGCTGTATATCTCTCGGGTTTGCTCCAGATAATCCGCTTGCAATGAACTCTCGTATTCCGGAATAAGCTGATGGACCAGCTCTTGCTCAAGAGGCCTCCAATGTTTGAGCGGCACGCCGCCTTGGATGCGCCAAGCCATCGCGTGAAGCCCGCGAGGCGGTATACCCTGCTGCGTTCCGCGATGGTACAGCTCGCTGATCACCTCGGCCTGTCGTCCCTCTAGTCGAGCCAACTTGTATGCCAGACCACGGCCAGGGTAGTGCAACGACCACCTCGTACAATGTCCGATCACATCGAGCGTGTAGTCGCCGGGCTCGAGCGGCTGGTTCATGGTTTCTGGAGTGAACTCCAGCTTCTTGGGCTGGAAGTTGTCGATAGGAACGGTCGTCGGGGGATAGGCGGTACGGTGATCGAGCCTCAACGGCGCCCCGACCTCGATGGCCTGACCGAGTTGACGTACAACTTCGGCGTCAAGCTGCTTCAGAGCGGCCCCCTGAAGAGCTTGAGTAAATGGATTGGCAGGTTTCTGTCTTCCAGCAGCAGTCGCATCCGTCGAGAACGCGGCTGTCAAGATCGACGCAAAAACGAGCGTCACTTTGAAGATTTGCTTCATGTCACACTTCCCTTCGCGGTTTCGCCGCCTATCATCGGACAGCCTTGCCTCTGGATAGTGGCGTTGCCTCAGAACTTCATGCCGCCGCGCTTTCCCTCTTCCTCTCCTCGTTTCTCATTCAATTTAGCCACCACGGCCATCAAGTGGGTATGGGACGCCGTCACACCGCTTCCCTCCAATTGTCGATTGAATGCGCCCATAGTCATGCTGCTCATCAAATCCGCGGTCGAACCTGCCGGAATCGCATGGGTATAGTAGACGTCCAACACTGAATGCGCATGACACATCCCGCCCGGAGACCCATAACCGCCGGTTCCGTAGTAGTACCCCTGCTTCAACTGCTGGTCGAAATACGAATTGGAGAATCGCTTGTTGGCGTCCGGACGATTGCCGCCGGCTGCATCCCCTCCGAGGTTCACGGCCCAGGTCTGAGAACACTTTGAGTAGATGTCGTCCGCCTTGGCCCCCATCACTTGCTGGCCTTGGGCATCGTAGATCCAAATGAGACGGCTATTGACTTGCTTGGTACTTTCAGGACCGTACTTCTTCCTCAGTCCGGCCAATGTATTTTCGACAGTTGGCCTGCTGTCTTCCCTCCCAAACCCTAGATTCCGCGAGATACCCCAGAGGAACGCCTCATTCGGCGCATAGGTGACAAACAGGGTGAAATCATCTCCGCTCACGGCGCTGGGACCACCGGGGTTCGGTGCGAGGAAAATCGGGGTCATCACCACGTCGGGCAACGCCTCATACTCTCGCAACGTAATGGGTGTAGGCTTGAAGTTCGCATTGTACGTCTTCAACGCTTCTATGGCTTCTTTCGCCGGCATACCGAGCTTGATCCCCACGACGTCCAGGAACCCGGCCGTAGCGGCAACTTTGGCCGTCCCTTCCGCGGTCCCGAAATCCGGAGAGGGCTGAGGCTTATCGTTAGAGGGCTGGGCGACTGCCTGCCGCTGTCGTTGCTGCTGTTGCTGTTGAGGTTGTTGCGATGGCTGCGGCGGTTGTCGCGGTTGACCTGATTGTTGTTGCTGTTGCTGGCGTTTGCGCTGACTCTCTTCCATCGCCTTCTTCATTTTGTCGAGAAAATCCTCTCCCGTCGATATGCCGGGAACTCCCCAGGTACATGCCAGCGCGATCACGGCCAAGGCTGTGGTCTTCCAGAGAGTTCGCTTCTCCATGATGGATCTCCTTCGTTCAGAGGCTCATATCATATGCGTGCATCAGAATTTCGGCAGCTCGCGTTTATTGGCTTCCCCTTTCCGCTTCTCTGCGAGTTTGGTGGCTTCGCTCATCAACAGCGTATGCGAGGCTGTCACGCCGCTCACCTCTAACTGACGATTGGAGGCACTGACCATCACGGATCGGCCCGTATACTCAGCCTGCACAAGCGAGTATGACTGGCAGAGTCCGTTGAAAGGGTCTTTCCCGTAACTTGAATTGAAGTACCCTCCCACGATCTGCCGATTGAAATAGCCTGCGTGCAGTTGGCCTCCGATCGCACCCAGGCCCACCATCCAGACAGACACGCATTTCGTGAGGACCTCGTCGGCCTTGGCTTTCATCACTTGCTGCCCCTGGGCATCGTACATCCAGATGAGCCTGGTGCCGACATCCTTGATGCTCTCCTGACCGTACTTTTTTCTCAGTCCAGCCATGATGGTTTCAATGGTCGGCCGGCTCTCCTCCTCCTCGTACGATACTTCACGCCACATGCCCCAGACGAAGGGCTCGCTCGGCGCCATCGTAACGAGTAAGCCGACATACTCCTTCTCCTGACTCGAAGGCGTGTTCGTGTTTTTCTTGGAAGCGAGTAACGGATTCATGGCCACGCCGGGCAGCGCCTCGTACGGTGGTATGGTCACGGGTTCCATGACAAGGTTTGCGTTATGAGCCCTTAGCGCATCTAGCGCGGCTTTGAGCGGCATGCCGAGCTTGACCCCGACGACATCCACGAATCCGGCCTTCGCCGCGATCTTCGCCGTCGCTTCCGGCGTACCGAAGTCGGCCGTCTGGAGTTTCGTCTCAGTGGCAGCTTGTTGGATCTGGTCCGGCCGCAACTGGACCGGCGA
The DNA here is from genome assembly GCA_039916745.1 of Nitrospiraceae bacterium. Taxonomy (GTDB): domain Bacteria; phylum Nitrospirota; class Nitrospiria; order Nitrospirales; family Nitrospiraceae; genus Palsa-1315. Next base: position 8,539 of record JBDSKU010000429.1, on the reverse strand, counting down.
TTCTCCGGCAAAGAGCCAAGGGGCTCCGTCTGTTACCGCCATCGCCACTAAGAGGAATAGACCGCCGGTCCGGATCGTCTTCTTCTGCATCGTGACGCTCCTTCGTTCAAGAGACTGTGTGAACCCTCCACAGCTAGAACTTCGGCCCGCTGCGCTTCGCGGCTTCCTCTTTTCGCTTCTCTGCCAATTTGTTGGCCTCTCGCATCAAGAGAGCATTGGTGGCCGTCACGCCGCTCGCCTCCAATTGATGATTGGCGGCGCTGACCTTCACGTTCATAATGAGCGGCTGCGATGCCCCTGGCGGCTGGTCGGCTGAATATATCGCCTGGATGAGCGAGTGCGAATGGCAAATCCCGCCATGCTCGTCCCTCCCGTCGCTGACGCTGTAATACCCTCTCGTCACCTGACGTAAGATCTGACCTTGGTCGTAGGAGGCCCCCGTCATCCAATGGCTCCCGCACTTCTGCCAGATGTCCTTTGCTGTTGGTCCCATCACCTGCTGCTTTTGGGCATTGAAGAGCCAGAGAAGACGCGTGTTCTCGAACCTCACGCTCTCCGGACCGTATTTTTTTCTCATGCCGGCTAAAATGGTATCGACGGGCGGCCGGCTCTCCATGTTGCTGAACCAGACATCGCGCCACACGCCATAGACAAACACCTCGTTCGGCGCGTAGGTGAGGAGGAGGCCGAAATACTCCGCCCCCTGATCCGAGCCCTGGTTCATGTTTTTTGTGGAGGCCAATACCGGCGTCATGACGACGCCGGGCAGCGCTTCAAACTCTAACTTGTGCTGGGGTTCCAGTTTGAGATTCGCGTTGTGCGCGTTCACCGCCTCCACCGCGGCTTTGAGCGGCATGCCGAGCTTGACGCCGACGATATCCAAAAACCCGGCCTGGGCGGCGATCTTCGCCGTTGCTTCCGGAGTGCCGAACTCAGCGGAGGGTTGTGGCGGGTCGTAGTTTGGCTGAGCCGCGTGGGCCAGCGATGAAGCCACAAACAGTATGAAGACAACCAAGAAGGTGACCGGATTGCGAGGAGGGATGCGCGTCATAACGTTGCTCCTTTCCTGTAACCAGGTTCGAGGCACGCTACGCTAGAGGCAAGAAGAGCCGATAGTATCCAGGAGCTGGAGCACCGCGTCAATATGACATCCGCTGCCTCGCGGCCGACACCGCATGGCCTAGGCAAGCGAGATGCCATGTCAGCGTCAGGGAATCTTGCGGGATTTGGCCGTAAATTCTATCAGTGCTGGCTCAGGCAATTGTGTCAACGCCGGCAACATTGTGACCTGATTGGCCCCATGCGACGAAATGGCAGGTTCCCCTGGCACTCTGTTGACGCATGCATTGAAACCGAGAGGCCGATGAACCCTGCCCAAGTTATCGATGATGTTACCGAGTCTCAGCAGTTCCCTGCGCCGTCACCGTTGAAGAGTCGGCCCCATGCATATCGGAAATGCTTGGGTAACAGTCCCATGCCTCATTATTCATGAAAAGTCTGTCTTTCTGCCCTCTCATAGAAGTGCCTCTCATCCCCCTTTAATCACGCTGGAGTTCTCCACGAGACAGACCTGTCAGCGGCTGATGCAAACGGGGGCTGGCAGATCGGCAAGCCACCATTACATCCCCCGCAATTCGGCATCCTCTGTAACCATTCGACAAACCGGTCTTTCATGGTGGACAATGGGACCGAGCGCCATGGTAGTCAACAATCTGTGACCAGGAATGTGTCTATGAAACGCCCGGCCTCGCCAGCAGAACAGCAGGCACAACAACGATTCGGCAGCAGTGCCCGCGCGGCGGCGTTTTACGCCAATCAGATGCTGGACCATCTGAATCCTCTGATGCAGCAGTTTATCGCACGGCAGGAGATGGTCTTCATCGCCACTGCCGATGCGGCGGGCCGTTGCGATTGTTCCTTCCGCGCAGGCACGCCTGGATTCGTGCAGGTGCTCGATGAGAAGACCGTCGCCTACCCGGAATATCGGGGCAACGGCGTCCTGGCGAGCATGGGCAATATTCTAGAAAACCCACAGATCGGGATGATCTTTCTCGACTATTATCAGAGCACGGTGGGATTACACGTCAACGGATCGGCACGCATCCTGACCCCCGATGACCTCACAGCCTTTCCCCATCTTCCCGCAAGCATGGTCGAGGCATCCCGAATCAAGGGAGGCCGCCGTCCGGAATCCTGGGTCGTGATCACCGTCGAAGAAGCCTATATACACTGTTCCAAACATGTCCCACTCATGAAACGACAGGATAAACAGATCGCCTGGGGCACCGACGACGAATCCGTGAAGGGTGGAGACTTCTTCAAGACCAAACCCGCTCCCAGACTGTAACGACAGCGCGCGCCCCTCATTTGTGGGCCTTGCTTTTCCCGCTACCGCTCTTGCATGATCCCACTTCTTGACGGTCATAGCATGACGACGCATATGAACAAGGAGCCTTCATGGCCGATGAATTACACTCGCGACGAATCGATGTCTTAGCCATTGGCCTGTTCGGACTGGCGGTCGGCGCCCTCACACTGGGAGTCGCGCAGTTGGGTGGGATTCCGGAGCAAGATCGAGTTGGCACACTAGTTATTGCATTAATCTTCGGCGGCATCGTGCAAATCCTGGCCGGGATTACCGACATTCGCTATCACGAGCAACTCGGCGGCACGGCCCTGACCATGTACGGCTTCTTTTGGACGACCGTCTGCATGGCGAAGCTCGTCAGTGCGAGCACCACCTTCCATCTCAGCATGGTGCTGTATGCACCGATCAACCTGGTCTATTTCTTTTTCTCTGCCATCATGGTGTACCTCACCGCCTATCGGAATACGACACTGTGCGCCCTGCACGTCGTGATTACGATCACCTTCTTCACCACCTTCCTCGCACACTTGGATCTACTGTCGGAGACTCTCCCAGGCATCTTCCACATCCTCGTAGGACTCATGGCGTTTTATCACGCGGCTGCCAGCCTGACGACCGCCTTTACCGGCCATGCCCTACTCCCGCTGGGCCCGGCACTCCTGCACCATCGGCCCGCGCCATCACACCACTAGTAGAAGCTTTATACAATTCGCCAAGGGCTATGACTCCTCATGCCTGAAAGCGCGAGACGAGCCCGGTGGTGCGATGGTGGTTGGTTTCGCCTGTTGCGAGGATCGGGCTAACCCTTACCCGACCAAGGAAACCTTACTCCTCAAGACGAACAATATCCCCGGCACGTACGGACCCTGGCGTCAAGACTGTTGCCAGCAGACCTACCATACCGTGATTATGCTGAACTGCCGTACGAAGTATCCCTCGGTCTTGAGGCAGGTCATGTTGCGGTAGAGTTGTCATCACACAGCGCGCGCAGAGGCTCGTGACTGCCAAACGAACATGGGAACCTATCGCCAGAACACGCCCTTTCCAGTCGTTCTCTAAAAAACTGGAGTCCGAAGTCCCTGTATCGATGACCACATTGGGCCGGAACCGCCGCGCGTCAAAACGCCCATCCGGATAACGCGATTGCAAGGCTTCGAGCGTCGCGGTCGTCAAAAGGTGGACGGGTGCTTCGTCGAAGAAAGTGGTGGAAAGAATCTTCGCCGTCGTCTCGCTGTCCCGTTCAACCAGGCCATCCAGGTTGGGAAGATATTGTTCCAACATGGGCTGGGCCGGAGGCACAGTTGTAAGCGTGACGGTTCGGCCAAGTTGCTGAGACAGAACAGCATCCACTTCTCGCAGGGACTCCGTGACGATCCGTCCATCCGGAAGCGTAATTTCCACGCCCATCGAGGCTCCTGGAAGCAGGCGCGCCTGAAACGTAAACAGGCTGGGCCATCGCTTGGGATTCTTTGCGCTCACCACATGTCCGGTCTCAAGGTCGAGCAATGCAAACCGGCGATCGCCCTGCAGTCCTCGCTCAGTCACAGCTACCATTGCCAACTGCTCTCCCAGCATCGACTTCACGGGATACCGCCACAGTTCACGAATAGACCCAATCCCTAGGCTCTTCTCAATTTGCACGATCGTCCTCTCCTGTTAATTCAACAGCTCCATGTATATGACTCAAAAGACATACTCTAAGGATGTCGTGTCAGTGATCAGAATCAACTGAAGTGGACCACGGTAAAAACACCTGTGCGCCCATGTACGAGCATGAGATGATGACATCGTCAAGGGTGGCTGAACGAGCACAATCGAGAGGCACAGGGTGCGGAAAGCCATACGGTGGAAGTACCCGCACCTTGCGGACTTACTTCTTCTCGACGATGTCGCTCTTCATCGGACCGAGCACGCCCAGCAGGTCATCTTTTTCCGTCTTACCGACCTTGTGGTGATCCAATGCCGCCACCAGGTCTTCTACGAGCGCGCCGAACGCCGCATCGTGCACACCCATGCCGGCATGCGTCTGCTTCATGGTCCGACCGGTATACTTGCAAGGTCCGCCGCTCGCTTCACAAATCTGATCGACCAGATACATCTTCAGTTTCGTAAGATCCGTGCTTCCGAAAAATCCATTAATGCGCTTATCTCCTCCCACATTCCCGACGAACGTCTCCACCACCGCCCTAATCGCAGCCTTGCCACCCAGCCGGTCATATAACGACTTCCCCGTGGCTCCATCAGCCGCCTGCACCGATCCAGCCATTAGCACCAGACTCATAACCACCAGGCTCACCACATTCCCCTGCCTCATCACAGTCCTCCTTGTATTGATAATAAATAGGCTTAGCGCCCCTCCCCACTATCGAGAAACCTCTCCCATCGACCTACCCGTTCAAGCTCCGACCCAGTGATAAAATCGGGACAATCGAGCCGCAGTTGCCCCTCACCGATCGCCTTGTTCACAAACCCGCAATGATGAGGCCGCACCGCGTCCACGTGGGCATAGGGGTGAAAATAGGTGCATCCGGCACACATACGAACAACCGAGATCGCCCCCTGTTCTTGTAGCGAGTGAATCACCTTGGTGAGTCCCCGTAAAAACACCGCTTGCTCATCGGGCGTGAGGCTCTTCACCCCGGCTCGTATAACTTCCGTCCATCCCGTGGTCCGTTGTGCCTCACGTCGGCCTGCCGCAGTGAGCGTGATGACGAGCACTCGCAGATCTTCCTCAGACCGAGTTTTGTGGACCAATTTTTTCTCGGCCAATGTCATCACCGCCTCGCTGGCCGTGGCTGCGGTCAGACACAATTCTGCAGCTACGTCATTCAGCCGAACAGGCTGGCCTCCACGGTCAGCGAGAAACCCAAGGATTTGACCTTGCGTCGGCGTGAGTTTTCTCGCCGTGCCACCTTCCCAGGCTTGGCTTCGTAATGCCGTCGCAACTTTGCCAAGGCCGACCGTAATATGATCGACGACCGATTTCTCCCCCTGCATGGGTAGCGGGTTACTCATCTCTTCCCCTTTACGAAGACAACGGCACGATGAATCCGCCGAGCTGCCGATACTCCCGCTGCTGGTGCTCGGTGAACAGAACCAACGGCTCCTGGTGGCAGAACCGGCATTCCTCTGCCGTCACAGTGACCGCCTGATGTCCAAGTGCGACGACATACGCATTGGCCAGCCGCAGCGCGGTTGCCTGATCGCCAGTCATCACATCGAAATGCAGGGTCTCCCCGGGCACCATCACCCACACATCGAACACCTTCAATGCATCCATCCTGCCCGCTCCTTTCTTCGCGCGAAGAGCATGTATTCAGTACTACTAAATATATACGAAGGAACACGATTATTGTCAATCCCCCTCCTTGGTGGGGAAATGCAGGAGAAAAACAGGACACCCCATTCAACTCAGGCGGTCAAATCAGGTCGACATCCTAAGGCTGGTGTATGTCATGACGCATGATGAACAGGGAGGAGACCCCGTTTTACGCCGCAGGGCAGAGATCGGATCAAACCAGATACAGGAGTGGGCTGCACCGTTGGAGCTATACGAGGCCTCATACTTGCCAGGGAGCGATGAGACTGACGAACATCGACTGCGAGGAGCTTCAGTGCCGAAAGAGGGAGCAGAAACGGTCGAGCCAATTCCGCTGCACGCGAGACTGATTCTGGTCTTGGCCGATGGGTTACAATGGACGCAGATTTGCGCTACGCTCGATTGAGATGGCCATGCCAGTGCTCGCTGAACATGCGCAGTCACCGATCGGTTGACGGAGACACTCTCTCACAACGCCTAGGGCAAGCCTTCTCGGCTGATCAGGTCACAATCAGCCGTCAACGGCTTCACCTGCCGGAACATGAAGACTCCGCCTTTAAACCGTCTCGCCTCTCGATGTACTACTTCTGCTGCTTGGCACGGGCGAGCGCCAGCGCCATAGCCATCGTACCGGCCGGCTGTGGCTGACGTTCCGGGGCATGCTGGGATACTGACGGACGCCGCTCACGCTGGTCGCGTGCGGCTCCCATAGAGGCCTCGGCTGGTACGCGTCCTGAGACCGAGGCCGTACCGGGCACATCGTCGAGGCGCATGGTCAAACTAATGCGCTGGCGCTTCACGTCAACTTCCAGTACCTTCACCTTCACGATCTGACCAGGCTTCACAACCTCGTGGGGGTCTTTGATGAATTTGTTGGCCAGCGCCGACACATGCACGAGCCCGTCCTGATGCACACCGATGTCGACAAAGGCGCCGAAGGCCGCGACATTCGTCACAACACCTTCGAGGACCATGCCGGGATGCAAGTCGGTCAGCGACTCGATGCCCTCTTGGAATGTGGCAGTCTTAAATTCCGGGCGCGGATCGCGGCCCGGTTTTTCCAACTCGGTCAAAATGTCGCGCACCGTCGGCACACCGAACTTTTCATCGGTGAAGTCGGCGGGAGATAATCCCTTCAAGACCGCAGGCTGACCCATCACATCCATCATGCCTTTGCCGATGCGCGCGAGAATACGCTCGACCACCGGATAGGCTTCCGGGTGGACCGACGAGCGATCCAGCGGATTATCACCATCATTAATACGCAGAAATCCGGCGGCCTGCTCAAACGTCTTATCACCCAGCCTCGGCACCTTGCGGATCGTCGTACGGTTCGCAAAAGGACCGTTTGCATCGCGGTACTCAACGATATTCTTCGCCAGCACCTTGTTCAGACCCGACACCCGCTCAAGCAACGGAGCCGAAGCCGTATTGACGTCCACACCCACGGCATTGACGCAATCTTCGACGGTGGCATCCAGCGATCGTGCCAACGCCTTCTGGTTCACATCGTGCTGATATTGGCCGACGCCGATGGCCTTGGGATCGATCTTCACCAGCTCTGCCAGCGGGTCTTGCAAACGACGGGCAATGGAAACGGCACCGCGCAGACTGACATCCAATTCGGGGAACTCGGCCGCGGCAAAGGCCGACGCGGAATAGACCGAGGCGCCGGCTTCGCTGACCACGATCTTGCTTACTTTCTGGTCCGGCTTGTGCGCTACGACCAATTTGATGACCTCGATGGCCAACTTGTCGGTCTCCCGGCTTCCCGTACCATTGCCGATCGAAATCAGTTCGACGCCATGTTGCACGACCAGCCGTGCGAGAGTCGCCAGCGACCCCTGCCAGTCATTGCGCGGCTGGAGCGGATACACGGTCGTGGTCTCCAGCAACTTGCCGGTCGCATCCACCACCGCCACCTTGCATCCGGTGCGGATGCCTGGATCGAGGCCGAGCACGGCCTTCGGTCCCGCCGGCGCCGCCAGCAACAATTCATGCAGATTGCGGCCGAAAATCTTGATCGCCTCGGCTTCTGCCGCTTCGCGCAACTGCACCAGCAATTCCACCGTGAGATGCAAGAGTACTTTGACCCGCCAGGTCCAATCGCAGACACCCATCAGCCACTTATCCGCGCGACGGCCCCGGTCTTCGATACCGACATGTGCCGCAATGGTGGCGATGCAGGGATGCGGCACAACCGCTTCCAATGCCTCGCCCAGACCCAAGTCAATCTTCAAAACGCCCAACGCGCGGCCCCGGAACAGAGCGAGCGCGCGATGAGACGGAATGGTACGGATGGTTTCAGAATAGGCGTAATAGTCACGAAACTTTTCTTCCTCCGCCATTTCCTGGCCCTTCATCACGGTAGACGTGACAACGCCCTGGTCCCAGAGGCGGGTCCGCAACTTGGCGAGCAACTCCGCAGTCTCGGCAAACCGCTCAACCAAAATATCCCGCGCACCCTCAAGCGCAGATTTAGCGTCCGGCACGTTGATGGCTTCGACGCCCTCAGATGCAGGTTTCACATTCAAATACTTCGCGGCCTCCAGCTCAGGGTCGAGCGTCGGATCGGCAAACAGGCCATCGGCCAATGGTTCCAGCCCTGCCTCACGCGCAATCTGCGCGCGCGTGCGGCGTTTGGGTTTGTAGGGCAAATAGAGATCTTCCAACGTTTGTTTAGTCGCGGCGGCTTCAATGGTGCCGCGCAGCAGGTCGGTGAGTTTGCCTTGCTCCTCGATCGAAGCCAGAATCGCCGCACGGCGTAGCTCCAATTCACGCAGATACAGAAGCCGTTCCTCCAGTGTGCGCAAATGGGTATCATCCAGGTTGCCGGTGACCTCCTTGCGATA
>JBDSKU010000428.1:0-5613 GCA_039916745.1 Nitrospiraceae bacterium | reverse complement strand
TCCCTGCCGGTCCTTCGTGGCCGAGAGCGACAACGACACTTCCACCGGCTGGCCATTTTTTTTCAGCCGTACCGTTTCGAAATGCTTTACGTGCTCCCCTCGCTCCAGGCGTTCTATGATCCGGGGTTCCTCGTCGAGACGATCCGGCGGGAGCAGGATCGTGGTCGGCCGGCCCACCGTCTCGGCGGCCGTGTAGCCGAACAGCCGTTCGGCGCCGCCGTTCCAACTGGTGATGACGCCGTCTAGGGTCATGCCGATGATCGCGTCGTCCGCCGACTCGATGATGGCCGCCAGGAGGGTGTAGGCGTCCTCCGCTGCGGCGGCCCGCGCCTGTTCCGATTGAGCCATCCACCCTGCCTTGTGTAGATGCCGCGCCGTCCACAGCAGCCCCAGCGCCAGTGGCACGATCCCTATGAGTCCGAGCATGCCTACGAACGCCACGCGGGTATAGATTGGAGCGAGCAATGTGCTGCGGTCCACCCGCAACAGCACCGTCCATTGAGGACTCGTGGAATCCCGATAGCCGTGCGTCTTGGCAAACCCCGTGACGACAGGCACCTGACGGCGGCCATGCGTTTCCTCGATCGAGCCGCTCTCTTGGGACTCCGCGCGCAGGAACGACGGCACCCCTAGCGTTCGTAGATTTGCCACCGGCCTGTCTGCTTGCTGCAACGAATCCACAATGGCGAACCCTGTGCCGGTGACAAATTGATACTCCAGCGAGGGGAGTGGCATCGTCTGGCCGTTCGAGGATTGCCACTTCCATGTCACGATCTGGCCCAGAACCGCCAGGTCTACCCGCGACATGACCACGCCGCAGAAGATGCCGCTGGAGTCGGTGATTGCCGTCGCAAAAGACACCTCGGCCTCTATCTCCTGCGCAGCCGGCTTCGGCGAGTCCCATTGGCGGACACTCGCTCCGCGACCGTCACGCATCTGCTCAAACCAGGGCTGCTTACTGAAATCGTTGCCGGCCATCGCGGCATTCGTCGACGTCATGACGCGACCATGGGCATTGAGCACTGACAGCGACTCATACACAGGATAGGTTTGCCGCATCCATTCCAAGTAGGCCGATATATACGGTGTGGCGCTACAGCGGCCGGTGAAGGCTCGCGCCATCATTTGTGAGTCGCCCCTGCGCTCAAAGACGATCCGATCCAGTTTGTCGGAGGCCTCGCCTGCGGCCAGGGCGAGTGTGTGTCCGGCCGACTCCATGAGCTGATGCTTGATGGTGTAGAGGGCGAGGCATCCCACGAGCAGGGCGCCGGCGAGGAGGCCGCCGGTCAACGTCGGCAGCCGCCAGTCATCGTAAGGGCGGAGGCTACGGGTAGAGCTCATGGCGCATGCTCCATCGTGACGAGATCGGGAGCCATGAATGATTGTGCAGCCCCGATCTCACTCAACCGATCTTCCTGAACTCTTGTCCGACGGGGCAAGTGTGCATCCGCTCCGTCTATAAAGGATCACTATCTACCCATATCATTATGATCCATTCAATAAATGGTTCAAGGGGCGATTTATCCAAATTGTAAATACAGGGTTGGTTCCCGTTCGAGGTAAACACGCCTAATTGTGTGTCCCCTCGAGATATTATCCTGGTAATGAGGCGCTAGGCGATGGTGTTCTACTCGAATGGGTCTCACCGGGTTGGCGTAGTGACGATAGGGCCACATTTTTCGGGTTATCGAATTGACAACACCGGAAACATTCCATCAGTAGTTTCTCGTTCCTCTCCTTTCGCTATTACCACATACCGTAGCGGTCCACCGGGACTGATCGCATCGAAGGGATAACAGGTGACCAGCGCGAGTTGCGGTGCCTCGGCATCCTGCCGAATCGACGCGCTGGCCACATCCACCACAGTGGCGCTTCTGACGCGATATCGATGGAGCTGTCGATCCTTGGTCGTCATCAGAAGTTCGTCGCCTACTTTCAATTGCTGCAAAAAACGAAAATGCGTATCGCGGTGCCCGGTGAGGATCGTCGTTCCTCTCGAACCGGGCGGGGCGCTCGACTCCAGATAACCAGGCCCAAAGGCCAGCGTGCGGCCATAGGCGCCGTTCAACACAATGAGATCGATATCCTTCGATGGAACGGTGAGCCTGGCCACGGGCCAGGTATCGGCCCAGGGCCAGGGTGTCACATGTTCTTGGCCTGCTACTGTATCGGCCCAAGCCCGTTGTAACAGGGCTTGGGCCAGTTCGGCCTTGAGGTAGATCCAAGCGCCGTTTCCGGTCTGCCACAAACCAATTAGGACCAAGGCGAGAACCAGGAGGGTCATCGCCTTGGTCTTGATGCGTGGTTCAGTCACGCTGCTGTCCTCTGCCTTTGCCGGAGCAGGCCCGCTATCGCCAGCAGCAACAGTCCGAACAGCAATTGGATCTGCCCGCTCGTGCCGGTCTTCGGAAGACTGAGCATGGCGTGGGAATCCTGTCCATCCGGCAGACCGGTCTTCATCGCATGGCTGATCAGGTGCTTATCGAGGGGACGAACCGGCGTGACATCGACTGCGACCAGGCTGCTGTACTGGCTCACGAGATGATGCGGCAACGCCACATCGAGCACGGCTTGGCGTAGGGCTGCATCATCCTGGCCCGAGCGTTCTTGATCCATCAGCGCGGCGATCTTCTGCCTCGCCCAATAGACCGACAGACCGTCGCGCGGTTGGCTCTGTTTCAGCGACAGCGTCACCTTCCAGGGCGCCGATCCCTCTTTCCCCTGAATCGTCACCTCATCGGGCAGCGATGTGTGTTTGATGGCGACCAGGATGGGTTCGCCGTCATAGAGATCCGGAATGCGGGAGGGGAAGAGCTCAGCGCCATCCAGGCCGGTGCCTTCTAGCCGAATCTCCGTCAGGACCGGATGTTCCAGTTTGCGGAAGAGCGCATCCATTTTGTCCTTCACCTCGTTCACATTGCCGATATGCGTGAAGGTTCCCCGTCCGAATTCGGAGGCCTTCCGCATGAAGTGGCTGTTCGGGGCGGAGCCGATACCGACCGTAAAGAGCCGGCGCGGACCCAGCCGTTGCCGGATCAACTCAAAGAGCTCGGTGTCATTGCCCACCTGTCCGTCGGTGAGGAAAATCACTTGTTGAATCCGTTGTGCATCGGCCGGGGCTTTGAGCGCCTGCGTCAGCGCCGGCAACATTTCCGTTCCGCCGTTGGCTGCGAGGCGGTCGACGAACTTCATGGCTTTCCGCATTGTCGCAGTCGTCACCGGTTGCGGAGCAGAGAAGAGCGCATGGACGATGCTGTTGAATTCGATCACGTTGAACGTATCGCGTGCGGTCAGACGCGGGAGCGCCATCAGCAATGCAGCGCGGGCCTGCTCGATCGAGGTGCCGGACATCGAGCCGGACGTGTCGATGATAAAGATCGTTTCACGCGGCAGGCCAACCGCTTCTTTTCCGATCGTGGCCGGTGGCATGACCATCATGAAAGCGTAGGTGTCTCCCTGCTGTTGTTGGGTAAAGACGGTGGCAGTGGGGTTCTGTCCGGGAGCCGGTTGCCAGGTCAGCTGAAAGTCCCGGTCGGCTGAGACCGTATCCTTGCGCAAGGTAATGTGCCGCCGTCCGTCGGATTCAGGAATGATGAGAATCGGATGCGAAGCCGATTCCAGCTTGCCGAGCGGAAACCCTGGCGCCAGATCGACCGAAAGACTGACTTGGTTGATCGACCCATAGGCCGGATGTTCGACCGGCGGCGTCACGCGCGAGGCGTCCGGCACGCGGTCTGTATCGAGGGCAACGCCTTGACCGGCCTGTGATTGATCCTCGACAAGGACTGGTATGCCGGGAATGTAGCGGGGTCCGACGACCATCGGGAAGCGGAGTGAAAACGCGCCCTGGTCATAGCGGATGGTCTCCTGATATTCGATTTCAATCGTGATGATGTCGCGCGGCGCGATGTTCGCGATGGATGTCGTAAAGATGTTCGGCCGTTCCTGCTCGACCAGGCTCGCCCGTTTCCCTTCCTGTTTGGCTTGCTCATAGAGCTTCTTGGCCTCGCCCCGTTCCTTGATCTGGCCTTCGATGATGCGCTCGCCGACCTTCATGCGGAGGTGATCGACGGCGGCGGTCTCCGGCAAGGGGAACACGTAGATGCCTTCTGCCCAGTCCTTGCCGGGGTTCGTAAATTCTTGTGTAACGAGAGCCCGCGCGATCATGCCGGTCACCGTGATCTGCACGTCGGTCTTCAAGGTGGGCGCCGGGATAAAGCGTCCGGCCTGACCAGTACGAAAGAGCAGCCGGCCCTGTTGTACATCGCTCAAGCCGACGGTCCCTTCGAGCGGAGGCGGTTCCTCTCCGCAGGCATGCAGAATCTGGAGCCCGCCGGTCCAAGAAAAGAGGGTGAAGAACAGCGTGATCCAGATGATTGATGCGTAGTTCGTCGAGCGGGGTCTGTCATTCGGGATCCAGGTCGTCATAGGTGCCTCGTGATTCGTCAGGAATGGTGGTGATGCTCGTCGAGCAACCGGGCCCTGGCGGAGCCTGTTGTCTCCGCCAGGGGCACAGGCTGCTCCGGTTAGCTGCCGGAGGCTTGGTCGATGAGAGGGAGGGAGGGATCGGTGGCGTTGGGATCGCCAGTAGAGGGGAGGAGGCTCTCCGGGGTCTGTGTGGTAACGGCCGGCACGATCATGTGTGCCTGCCCGATCTTCCGCATCTCCAAGTGCACCCGTCGATTCATATTCCGGCAGACGTCGCTCGTATCGACACAGAGCACGCCTTCTTCACCCAGGCTCACCGTCTTGATCTGGTTCTCGGCGACGCCCGCGTTCACGAGTTCCGTTTTCACCGTCTCTGCCCGCTTCATGCCCAGCTTTTTGTTGTAGCTGGCGGAACCCTGTTGATCCGTATAGCCCTGGATCAGCAGGCCCCAGTCCCCATTCTTCTTGAGGATGTCGGCCTGCGCCGCGAGGATGGACTTGGCCTCGTCCGTCAGGCCCTTCCGCCCGACTTCAAAGTAGAGATCCGTATGGACGGTGTCGGAGATTCCGGCTGCGACCGTCTTGGTGAGTGGTTCGCTGAGGGGGTTGGGTGGGTTCTGGCTCTTGAGCAGGCTGGTGACCTGGTTGTCGGTCAATGGGTCGTTCTGGCCGGTCGATGAGACGGCCAGGTCCTGTGAGTAGAACCAGAAGGCGGCAATGACGATGGCCAGGCTGAAGATCAGCCCGCCGAGCACATAGACCTCTTTCATCTCCTTATTCGGCCCCACGATGGCGGGAGAGATATTGCCTGACGAAACGGACGATGGCTTTTGCATGATGGCACTCCTTCTTGTGATAACGGTTATGGGTCAATGGTTATTGGGCTTCGAGTGTTTCGGGATGTCGCATCGCTCTGAATCCACCTCCTTTCTCATTCGCGATCCACTCGCCCGTTGGCCAGATGCTTGAGCAACCGGAGTGCCGAATTTGGGAAGGGGAGAATCTTGACGAGAAGTGAGGGAAATTCAGGGGTTCGGAAGAAAGGGGAGAAGGTCGTGTGATGCGGGGACGTTAAGACCGGCAGGGGATGCGGGGAGGGACCCGCACGTCGGGGAGGGGGGCAGCCTGGTCGTCCTCCTGCTCGCGGAACGCGCACGATCAGAATGTGCTCGTTCGACGCGCGCA
>JBDSKU010000427.1:0-6651 GCA_039916745.1 Nitrospiraceae bacterium | reverse complement strand
CGGATCGTCTACTGCAGCACCATCGGCGCCATTGGCCTTCCGCCCGGCGGAGGGCTCGGCACGGAAGAGACGCCCGTCTCGCTCGAACAGATGGCCGGCCACTACAAACGGTCAAAATACCTGGCCGAGCAAGAGGTCTTGACGCTCGCGAAAGCGGGCCTTCCGGTCGTCATCGTGAACCCCAGCGCCCCGGTCGGCGCGGGCGACGTGAAGCCGACTCCGACGGGGCAAGTGATTGTAGACTTCATGAAGGGCCGCATGCCGGCCTATATCGAAACCGGGATGAACATCGTGGATGTCGATGACGTGGCCGCCGGGCATCTACTGGCGATGGAGAAGGGCCGGATCGGTGAGCGCTACATTCTGGGCAACAAGAACTTGATGCTGCGTGAGGTGTTCGAGATCTTGAGTCGCCTGACCGGTGTGAAGGCGCCCACGATCAAGCTCCCTCGGCTGGCAATCCTACCGCTGGCCTACTTGAACCAATGGCTGTCGAACATCACGGGCCAGCAACCGCGCATTCCGCTCGAAGGCGTGAAGATGGCCAAGTACACGATGCACTACGATTGCAGCAAGGCGATCAGGGAACTCGGTATCCCACAAACGCCGCCGGAAGTCGCGCTCGAAAAAGCGGTGCGGTGGTTTCGGGATCATCAGTACGCGTAACAGAAGCAGTGCGCCATCAGCTCTCAGCTTTCAGGTCTGAGCTGACGGCTGATCGCTGAAAGCTGAAAGCCCTTCTCAATGGACCTCCTGACTCTGTTCCTCAAGACCATCCTCTTCCGTCCCTACGTCTTCGTCTTTCTGGTGGCCTTTCTCTTCGCCGCAATCAAGCTGATCGGCTGGTCCAGGACCTGGCGGTTCTGGCTGATTAGCTGGGCCACGGCCTTCGTGTGCGAGTACTCCTCCACCCGCAACGGTATTCCCTTCGGCTGGTACCACTACAATGGCTCGACTCTGGGGCAGGAACTCTACGTCTCCAACATTCCATTCATAGACTCGATCTCGTTTAGTTTTCTTCTCTACGCCTCCTACTGCGTCGCACTCTGTCTCCTTCTCCCCATCGAGCAATCCTCACCCGCCGCACAACCCCTACTAAAGGCTCTGCGTTTCGACCTCGCAGCACGGACCAGGTGGTCCGTGCTGATCTTGACCGTCGGCCTGTTTGCCTTCATCGACATGGTGATCGATCCGGTGGCGCTCCGTGGTGATCGCTGGTTCCTCGGCAAGATTTATTACTATCCCGATCCCGGCTGGCATTTCGGCGTACCGGCCGCCAACTATGCCGGGTGGGCCGTCGTCGGGCTCATCTCCCTCGCCATCTATTTTCCTCTTGAGCGCCAACTTCCCCACATGATCCTGCCTGCGTCGGTCACCCCTCGACTCATGCTGGGCGTCGGCCTGTACTATGGGGTCCTGGTCTTTAACCTCGGCATGACGTTCTGGATCGGCGAACCGTTCATGGGAATGAGTGGACTGCTGATGCATCTGCCCGTCCTCATTCTGCTGATGCTTCGCCTCGCACGATCGCGGAGCGCCTCCCCGATAGAATGACCCGGTGGCAATCGGACGAAAGACTTTGTATAGTAAACGGCTGTTGCTATGAGAACGAAGCCGATCATCCTTGTCATCGTCGTGGGCCTCGGGGTTGTCGGCACGTTCGGCTGGCTCGGCTACCAATTGTTCACCACCGGCTTTAGCGCAAAAACGGAGCCCCATGTGATCGAGGTGTTTCTCGCACGCCAGATTCGTCATCTGGCCATCCCCATCGAGCAACGGAACAGCCCCAACCCGGTCCCGCTCAGCCCCGATTTATTGAAGGAAGGATTGGCCCACTTTGCCGACCATTGCGCGGGCTGCCATGCCAATGACGGGAGCGGCCAGACACCCATCGGCAAGAATGTGTACCCCAAAGCGCCGGACCTCCGATTAGCCGATACCCAATCACTGTCGGACGGCGAACTCTTCTGGGTCATCCACAACGGCATCCGTTTTACCGCGATGCCGGCCTGGGGAGAAGGCGACCCGAGTAAGGATATGGACAGTTGGAAGCTCGTTCACTTCATCCGCCATCTCCCGCAACTAACTCCGGAAGAACTCGATCAGATGAAGGATTTGAATCCCAAGACGAAACACGAGGTGGAGGAAGAAGCCTCCTTCGACCAATTCCTCCAGGGAGACGACCGTGCAGCAGGACAACCGGAAAGTGGGCATCACCACTGAAATCTACCTTCCATGACAAAGGACTGAGCCATCATGATGTACCGTAGTATTCTTGCCTGTCTGTTCAGCTTCATGGCCACCACGGCCTTCGCTCACGGCACCGGCCAACATGTCCTCGGCACCGTCACGGCCATCGACGCGACCCATGTCGAGGTCAAAACCCCCAAAGGGAAAACCGTAGACGTTCAGGTAAACAAACAAACCAGGTTCAAGGAAAAGGGCAATCTGAAGGGTACGAACTTGCCGGTCGTCGGCGATCGTGTCGTGATCGAAGCCATAAAGGACGAAAAAGTGTTGCGGGCCACCGAAATCCATTTTTCCGCAGCCACGCGCGTACCGGCTCCCGTACAACCGATCCAGGTCCAGTAGGGTGAATGATGCAGCAGCTTCACATCACACGGGAGCTCAATAACTATTACTTGAATGGCGGAATTCGCGCAGCGGCGGGTCGAATCCTGATCACCGGCATCGCGGTATTCCTGGCCGTGATGATCGTGCCGGGTCTTGAGATGGACTCGCTCCCTGCCGGGATCGCCGCGATGCTCGTGCTGACGTTTCTGAACGTCTTGGTCCGGCCCATCCTCTTTGTGCTGACACTCCCCCTGATCGTCCTCTCGCTGGGGCTCTTTCTCATCGTGGTCAACGCGCTCCTCCTCGAATTCACCGCCTATCTGGTGAAAGGGTTTACCGTTGCGGGATTTTGGCCGGCGGTCGGCGGCGCGGTCGTGATCAGCCTGGTCACCACGATCCTCAACGCCTCGACCGCAAGCCCCAGGCTACCGGAACCGCAGACCTTTCCCCAACGGGCTCCGAAGATCATCAATCCAGAAGAATAACGGAGCCTATTCCTTTTCATTGAATTGCTTGTCGCGCGTTGTTACAATGCGCCCGCTTGACTATCCGAACTCACGAATGACACCCACAGCTCCACACAACAGCAAATCCATTCCTGAGACGCATCTCCAGCGGACCTTGACGTCCGTGCTCAACGACCTGCCGGTCGACGCCGCGCTCGCCGCCGTGTTCCACCGGGACCAAGGCCCGCTGGTCGGCCATGCCGCGCGAGGCTTTACCCCTCGCGATACGCAAGCGATCCTCCGGACGCTCTCGGCTCCCGCGATTGTCGCCGCCCCCTCAAGCGATCAGGAAGACGGGCGCACGATTCGCCTCCGCTTGATCACTCCGGGCGCGAAATCGATGCTCGCAGTGGCCCTGCGGCATAAGAACCGGACATACGGCTTTCTGGTCATCGGACGGAAAGAGAGCGCCACGTTCGCGAAAAAAGAAAAAGCCTTGATGGAGCAGGCCAGCGACGAGGTCACCAAAGCGCTGGATCGCGAAGGCCTGTTCGATATGAATGTCGTGCTCAGTCGCCCTTATGTCGCGCATGAGCCGGTCCCTCCGCCACCGTCTCCCGCAGAAATGTTTGCGGCTCCGGTCTCGCAGCTGACACCGGAACTCCAAGACAAGATTATTGCCGTCTTGACGGAGGCAAACCAATACGTCGCCTACGATCGCATCTGGGCCTGCCACTACGATCCCCTTGCGGGCAATGTCGAAGTCCTGGGCATGGCCGGCGATCTGAAGAGCGAACAGAAGGACGGGAAGAAAGATCTGAAACCGGGCCACCGCCTCACGCTCGACAGCTCAGCGTCCGGGTGGGCGGTCCGCCATCGGAAGCCACGCGTGGATCATGATCTCGCCTCCACACAGGGGCGATTCCTCGATCACAAATATCTGTTCAAGGACCGACTGCTCTCCTCACTCGTCGTGCCGTTCTTCGTCCGGGGACAAGTGGGCGGAACCATTACGCTGGCCTCAAAAGAAGCCGGGCGCTACCAGCAGACGGATGCCCGTATGCTTGAACCCTCTATCGTCAAAATCGCGGACATTCTCCAGGCTCCGGCACCGGCGCCAATCAGCGTGGCCCCAGCCACAGGCGCTGAAGGCACATCGGGAGTGGCCATTGCTCCTGGTCCCTCGGAACCCATCATCAGAAAGCAAGAGCGGCAGGCCGCCATCGGCGAATTCAGCATGTTCCTGGCCACAGAGGTGCGTGAGCCCCTCGCCTCGATCCGCGCCCAACTGGAAGAAATCACGGGTGAAGGCATCCTCGACTTCGACCCCCAGACGCGCGTCGAAAACGCGATGCGGGATTTGATCCGCGTCGAAGCCATTCTGAACGAGATTTTGGACTTTGCAAAACCGCTCGAGCTGAATCGACGACTCCTCCGCATCCCCGAAGTCATCGAGAGCGCGCTCACCGTGGTCGCAACCGACCTCGAAGTCACCAGAATTCAGGTCACCAAGGATTATGCGACGATGATTGCGCCGGTCCGTGGCGACGAATCCAAACTCCAGCAAGTTTTTCTCAGTATTTTCAAGAATGCCGGTGAGGCGATGAGCCCAGGCGGCCATCTCCACATTCAAGTCACCCAGCATCGCGCAGGACGTGGCGTGGAAGATCAGATCCTCATTAAGAACGACGGGGCTCCGATTCCCGCTGAAATTGTCGACAAGGTCTTTGAGCCGTTCTTTACCACGAAGAGGGCCGGTACCGGCCTGGGTCTCGCCACGGTCAAGAAGATCGTCGAAGAACATGGTGGCTCGATTGCCATCGGCAGCGCACCAGGCGAAGGCACCACCGTCACCATCCGCCTCCCAGGTCTTAGCCGCGGTCCGTCCTACCGAGGACGAGGACGCCGGCCCCCCACACGCCGCCCGGCCTAATCGCACAGGACGCTGAAAAATCCCGCCAGCCTGGAAACGATGAACGGTGAGCGATGAACAAGGGAATGCTTGCACTTCAGCATTCTGCGTTCATCGCACAGCATTCATAGTTCAGCTGTTCACTCGCGGCAGCCTTGCTGGACAGGCTTTTTGATCATCCTGCGGAAATACTCGCCAGCGGTACCACTCGTCTGATCCATCGAGATCCCAGCCAGCATCGCTCCGCATTCTGAGCCAAGCTACCAGTTCCGATGGTTGCGTACGTTTCTTTTGGTAGCTCCAAAGGCGAAAACCTCACTCGGGTTCAGCCTGAACGATTGCTGACGGACTGCAAAGCGTAGACATCTGACAAATGAACCAGGTGGGTTCTCTCCCGACAAGATGGCTCAGGACAGCTAACGTTTGAGTTGAGCCGCCACTGGAGGCCGCAGGCCGGAAGCGGTCGGCTCGAACGAAGGGTTGGGCGTCATTGGTCCCCTTTGGCGGAGTTGTGTGAACGGCATAGAAATCGTAGATTGTTGAGTTCGTCAGTTCCGCCCTTTGACAGAGCGACTACGTGATCAATTGTGAGCTCCACGGTGACTGTGCAACCAGGATGTGCGCAGACGTATCCATCACGGTGAATGAGCGACAGTTCGACTTCTGGGCGCCGGCTGGCGAATTGCCGTCTTCGGACAGTGGAAAGTTCTTGTTTCCTCTGAAATGAAGCAGCTTGAACCTGTTGGTCTTGGACTGCGGCAAGAAACTCTTCAATTGAACTGAAATCACGGCCGAGGCCGCAATGTGTTTCGATGAGATAGGGATGATTCGAGAGATCAGCCATGCCACGCACTGTAGCCACGACGGCTTTGTCGTCAGTCGAATCGACCCACTTTGCCGAAAGCACTACCTCGCCCGGACCGATTGCACCTTGTTCGCAGTGAATCAATTTGCCCTCCGTCTATGACGCCCAACAATGTTTAGGCGGATACGCATAAGAGCCGAATCTGCCAATTTCTGTCCGTATAACACGCCATCGGAATTCCTGAAAATAACGACATGATTGTTGTCACTTCAATGAGTTGCGCCTTATCGCCGATTTATGACGGGTTCTTATGCGGATCGGCATAACACGCTTCCTGCATGGGTTCACATCCCATCCAGCGGACTGCGGACACCCGCTGGCCCTCGATGAAGAACATGCGTATAGATCATCGTCGTTTTGACATCGTGATGCCCCAACAACTCCTGGACGGTTCGAATGTCAGAGCCGCTTTCGAGCAGGTGCGTGGCAAACGAATGTCGAAATGTGTGGCTAGCAGAAGATTTAAGGGGTCAGACCCTTAAATCTTCTGCTGGGCTTATCACTTCACGCAACGAGTTCTTGCAGAACTTCAGGATGGCGCTCGGCGACCTTGAAAAGGGTTTTTGCCGCCCCGGATGGTTCGCGACGGCCTTGTTCCCAGTCTTGGAGGGTGCGTACAGACACTCCAAGCAATGCGGCAAAGGCGGTTTGAGAAAGCCCGGACACCACACGAGCGTGGGCGACTTCTGAAACTTCAGGACGATGAACGCGAGCGCGGACACCGGCCTTCATTTCACGCACCGACGAGAGCAGCTCGGCGCCAATGTCCACTTTGGGCTGACGACCGGTAGGTTTCTGTTGGGCTTTACGCATTTTTGATCTCCTCTTTGATTTGACGAAGCACATGCGCCGGG
>JBDSKU010000426.1:0-4277 GCA_039916745.1 Nitrospiraceae bacterium | reverse complement strand
ATTGAAAGCGATGCGTTTGTCCAAGCACTCCAGGATATCGGGGTGGATTTCTTTACGGGGGTTCCTGATTCCATCCTGGGCGGCATCATTGCCGAGTTAATGGAGCGGCGCCTCTATACCCCGGCCGTGAGGGAGGACGAAGCGGTGGCGATGGCAGCCGGAGCCTATATGGCCGGCAAGATTCCCGCGGTGCTCATGCAGAATTCCGGGCTCGGGACCTCACTGAATACGCTGATCTCTCTGAACTATATCTATCAGCAGCCCTGTATTCTGATTGTGTCCTGGCGTGGTCAAGGCGGTAAGGATGCGCCGGAGCATCTGGTTATGGGTGAGGTGATGGAGCCGTTCCTCGATACCATGAAGATCCCCCATCGTATCTTGACGGAAAAAACGGCCGTCGAGGATTTGAGATGGTTGGCGGAGACCTTTATGAAACAGCGCATTCCCGTCGCGCTCTTGATCACAAAAGGTGTCGTGAAAGGGTTACACCCATGAGGCCGGAGCAAGGAACGATGCAGAGTCGGGCGATGGCCATGGCGGCCTTGATGGAGCTGCTGACCGATCAGCCGGTGATTATTTGTAACGGATTTCCCTCGCGAGAGGCCCAGAAAATTGCCGATCGTCCGACCCATTTTTATATGATCGGGTCCATGGGCTCGGCGGCGGCGATCGGGCTGGGTGTGGCGCTGGCCAAGCCGAAGAAGCAGGTGGTGATTTTCGACGGTGACGGCAATGTGCTGATGGGAATGGGCACGTTGGCCACGGTTGGCGCACTCAAGCCGAAAAATTTCATCCATGTGGTGTTCGACAACGAAGTCTACGGCACAACCGGCAATCAGCCGACGATTTCCAACGTCGTTCAGCTGGAGAAGGTGGCGAAGGCGGCCGGTTATGTGAACGTCGAACGGGTGCGGGAACGGGAAGACCTCGTCTACGAGTTCAAAGACATGCTGAAGACAGAGGGGCCGAGCATGTTGCTGGTGAAAGTCAACGAGATGGTGGAAGATGCCGGGCGGGTGATGCTGGACCCGCCGGACATAACGAAGCGGTTCATGAACGCAATACAATAGCGATCAGCCTTCAGCGGTCAGCGATCAGCGTCCGAATGAGCTGATGGCTGAAAGCTGATGGCTGAAAGCTGAAGGGACATATGATTCTCCTGAATCCTGGGCCTGTCAACGTGAGCGAGCGGGTACGGCAGGCGCTAGTGCGTCCGGATATCTGCCATCGGGAGTCTGAATTCACCGAACTCCTGCATGGGATTCAGGCCAAGCTGCTGAAACTCTTTGTGCCGGGAGCGGAGGCGGATTATGCCGCCGTGGTGCTGACCGGATCGGGAACGGCGGCGGTCGAGTCTGCCGTCATGTCGTCGCTCCCGCAAGGCAAACGGATGTTGGTGCTCAACAACGGTGTGTATGGCGAGCGCATTTCCCAGATGGTCGGGCTCAATCGCCTGGGTATATCAGAACTCAAATACGACTGGACGACGAAACCTGATCCAGAGCGGCTGCGGCTTGCGCTCCGACAACATCCTGAGGTGCAGGCGGTGGCGATGGTTCATCATGAGACGACCACCGGCCTCATCAACCCGGTCAAGGAAATCGCGGAAGTCGTCGATAGCCAGAACCGGGTCTTCATTCTGGACGCGGTCAGCGCCTTGGCAGGCGAGCCGTTGGATATTGCCGGGCCCCATATCTATATGGTGGCGGGCACATCCGGCAAATGTATCCAGGGATTCCCCGGCCTGGGCTTCGTGCTCGTCCGCAAAGGATTTCTGGAGAAGATGCGTGGCTACCCCAGACGGTCGATCTATCTCAGCCTCACCCAATATGTGGATAACCAGGGCGCCGGGACGACTCCGTTCACGCCGGCCGTGCAGATCTATTATGCGTTCGACGAGGCCTTGAACGAACTGATGGAAGAAGGCGTGGCTAAGCGGATTCAGCGATACAAGAAGGTCGCGACGCTGATCCGTGACCGCATGACCAAGCTGGGCGTGAAGCCGGTCCTGGCTCCCGACAAACAGTCCAACACAATCACGGCCTATCATCTCCCCGAGGGCATCACCTATCAGTCGCTGCACGATGAACTCAAAAAAGAGGGCTACGTGATTTACGCAGGCCAAGGCCAGCTCGAGAGCCAGATCTTCCGCGTGGCCAACATGGGCGTCCTGACGGAGGCGCAGATCGTCGGATTCCTCGACGCCTTTGAACGGATCTCCGGCAGAGCATGAAAGCCATCATCCTCGCAGCCGGGGTCGGGAAGCGCTTATGGCAGGTGACACAACATCGCCCGAAGTGCCTCATCGAGATCGGCGGGCAGACATTGCTGCATCGTTACCTCACGTCCCTCCGGAGCGTCGGAATTCAATGCGCCGACATCGTCGTGGGGTACAAGCAGGAGATGATTCGCGCGGCGGTGGCGGCAAATTCCTGTGATGTGCGTGTGAATTTTCTCGTCAACGAGGCGTTTCACCGCGGCAGTATCTCCTCGCTCTGGATCGCACGAACGGCTTTGGACGACGATGCCATCGTCATGGATGCGGATGTCCTGTTCCATCAGGAGATTTTGCGCCGCCTGGTGCAATCCCCCTATACGAACGCGTTGCTCATGGACGAAACCGTCAAGCAGACCGGAGAAGAATGCATGGTGGTGGTGGAAGGTGGGCGTGTGATTGCGCTGACCAAGCAGATGCCGCCGCACTACGATTACGCGGGGGAAGGCGTGGGGTTCCTCAAGATCCGTCATGCCGATGCGTCCCATGTAGTGGCCTCCCTCAGGACCCATGTGGATCGCGAGGCCTGGCAGATGGAATATGAGGATGCGCTCGTGGGGTTCTTTGCCGACGTCAAAGTCGGGCATGAAAAAATCGGGGGGCTCCCCTGGACCGAAATCGACTTCTTGGAAGATGTGGACAAAGCGGAGCGGGACGTGTTGCCGAAACTCTAGGTATATCGTTCGAGAAGTGTGCCGTATGTTTCGCGTCAGGTCGGACGCACCGAAGGACGAGCGACGAGAGCAGAAATTATGAGTGAGAGCCTCATCCAAAGACGTGCCGACGTGCAGGGATTGAGCACAGCAATTCTCTTGCCGTCAGTGAACCTCTTCGGCGAATCGGCCGGTCTCTATGCCGATGAGGTGGGTCCGCTCACCAGCGTGGTGGGGATCGGCCTGTTTCAGCGGACGGTGTTGACGCTGCAGCGCGCCGGCATTCGGCAACTCATGGTCTTGGTCGGGCCGGAGGAAGATCAGCTCAAGCAGGCGTTGGGGAAAGGGCCGCGCGTGACGATCCCTGTGCGCTGGATGCCGATTCGTGAGTTTCCCCTGGACGATCCTCGCACCTGGGAAGCGCTTGCGGCCGAAGTGCATGGCTTCTGTCTTCTCTCTGGTGTGCAGGGGGTGTTTGCGAGCCCCTTGATCGAAAGCCTGCGCCATGAAGTGCAGGAGGGCCAGGCGATCCTCGTGGCACGAGCCGATCGTGAACGAGATCGACAGCCACAACGGCCGGGTTTGCGTGTGAAGGCGCAGGACGGACGGCTTCTCTCGATCTCCATCAGACAGGACGACGCAAGGCTGGTGGCCACGGATCTGGTGGTGCTTCCGGCCAGTTTTATGAGTAGTGCCAGCCGCACCGGCGTGGAAACCGGCAGGGTGCCGATTCGCCGATGGCTCGAACGGGCTGCGGTGGATGGACATGTACGGGTGCTGTCCACGGAGACGAACCGTGCTCATTGGTATCAGGACGTGCGAGATGCTGCCGATGTGAAGGCGGCCGAGAAGCAACTCTTCAATTCGCTCAAGGGCGAGTTTGAGGGTTTCGTCGACCGGTTCTTCAATCGGAAGGTCTCTCGCTGGTTCACCCATATCTTCCTCGCCCTGGGCCTCTCGCCGAATCCGATTACGATGCTGGCGGCGCTGGTTGGATTGGTCGCTGCCGTCGGCTTTGGCGTCGGAACGTACAGCGCCGGCATTATTGCCGCGCTGCTGTTTCAATTGGCCGCGATCATCGATTGCTGCGATGGAGAAGTCGCGCGATTGACGTTTACCGAATCGCCCTTTGGAGCCTGGCTCGATATTGCGATGGACAATGTCGTGCATATGGCAATTTTTGCCGGTATCGCGGTGGGCTCGTATCTGCGCGTGGCGGGGAGCGAAGGCGCATGGGTTCCTCTTGTCCTCGGTGCGGCTGCAGTTCTTGGGAATGGACTTTCATTTTGGCTCGTCACCCGCGCACAGAAGATCAAAGCCGCGAGTGCCTGGAAGACATCGGTGCAGGC
>JBDSKU010000425.1:0-4259 GCA_039916745.1 Nitrospiraceae bacterium | reverse complement strand
GGTATGGGGCCCTTCAATGGCGGACAAGCCGAATATCTGCGCGTACCGTACGGGGATTTCAATTGTCTCACGTTGCCGGAGGACGCCAGAGAAAAGGAGAACGACCATGTGATGCTGGCTGATGTCTTCCCGACCGGATATGAATCGACCAAGCTGGCCGGCGTGAAGCCCGGCGAGACCGTCGTGGTCTATGGCGCCGGGCCGGTGGGGCTCATGGCCGCCTATTCGGCGCTCATCAAGGGCGCGAGCAGCGTCATGGTCGTCGATCGCCTGCCCGATCGACTCCAACTCGCCGAGAAGATCAGCGCCATTCCGATCGACGATTCGAAGGCATCCCCGGTCGAGCAGGTCCTGGAGCTGACCGGCGGTGAAGGCGCCGACCGGGGTGTGAATGCGTGGGCTATCACGCGCACGATGCAGAAGGGAACGAACAGCCGAACCTCACGATGAATCAGCTCGTGCGATCGGTGAAGCCGACCGGCGCATCGGCGTGATCGGTGTGTTTGCCCTGAAGATCCCAAAGCCTCCGGTACCCTTGAGAAGAAAGGTCAGATTGCCTTCGACCTAGGATTGTTCTTCAGCAAGGGTCTCCAGATGGGGTCCGGCCAGGCCAACGTGAAGAAATACAACCGCTACCTCTGCAATCTGATTCACGAAGGCAAGGCCAAGCCATCGTTCATTGTGTCGCACCAATTATCGTTGAAGGAAGCCTCCGACGCCTATAAGCATTTCGACGCACGTGAGAAAGGGTGGACGAAGGTGTTGCTCAAGCCAGCCGGGTGAAACGGATGTAGGACGGCTATCCGGATGAGAAGGCGCGCGCAAACATGATGACGGAAGATGCGAGCCAGGTGAAGGTTGCACGTCATGGAGAGACTGGCAGAACAGTGCGGAGCGGATTGCGCCCTTTCAGGAAAAGGCGATGGCGAAGGACCGTCGTGAGAACCGCTCACGTCATGGCGAGACACACATTGTTGTTGAGAAACGGGTCATCGCAATCGGCGGCAGCATGACACCATTTCTCAAATGGTGTGCATTGACCGTGGTTGGCCTACTACTGGCGGCCTCCGCCGGCCTGTGGATGGTCAATCGGGAATTGCCCGCGTTTATCGAGCGGCAACTCAACGAGCAGGTGAAGGGCTATAGGTTTACGGTTGCCGAGGCGGCCCTCTCTCCGACGCTTGCGCTCGAGATCCGGCAGATGACCATGATTCAGACCGAACATCCCGATCCTCCAGTCGCAGAGATCCCCCGATGGCGTCTCAGTATTCAATGGGACCAGATTTTCTCCGGGGTGGTGGTCAGCGATTATCTCATCAGCCGACCGACGCTCCATATCACCCTTCCGCAGGCGAAGAAGGAACTTCAAGAAGAAGTTCCGATCCACCAGAAAGGTTGGCGAGAGGCCGTCTATTCGTTTTATCCCATCAAGATCAACGAGTTTAAAATCGAAGATGCCGACGTCACCTATGTGGATCAGGACCCCTCTCACCCGCTGCATGTCACGCACCTGAACCTGCTTGCCGGGAATATTCGAAACATCCGATCCCACGATAACACTTACCCATCCGATCTCGATCTTGACGGCGATATCTTCGGTTCAGGACGGGTTGAGATGAAGGGCCATGCCAATTTCCTGGCCGAACCACATGCGGGCATCGAGGCCGATTTGACCTTGATGCACGTCGCACTCGAGCCGGTACTTCCCGTCACAGGCCGCTACAATATTCAGGTACACGGAGGGGTGCTCTCGGCGGATGGGCATCTGGAATACACCGCCGACGGCGAGACCACGGCCAACTTAAAAACGATGACGATTGAGGATGTCCGCGTGGATTACGTCCACACCTCCGAAACGACGGACCGGGAAGCACAGGTGGGCCAGACTGCCGTGAAGACCGCCAAGAAACTCCAAAACAAGCCGGACACATTCATCCGGATCGATCACGCGGAAATCAAGAACAGCGAATTCGGATTTGTAAACGAAGGGGCCAAGCCTCCGTACCGCGTATTTGTAAGCCAGGGCGAGCTCCTTCTCGATAACCTCAGTAATCATCACAGCGAAGTGAGTGGTACTGTCATGCTCACGGGCGCATTTATGGGCACCGGGAACACCGTGATCAGCGGGATGTTTCGACCCGAGAAGACATCTCCGGACTTCGATCTAAGCGTCAAGATCGAACGGACGCAGATGCGTGCCATGAACGACCTGCTGCGGGCGTATGGCAACTTTGACGTGACCGCGGGCCTGTTCTCGCTGTATTCCGAGCTGACCGTCAAGAACGGCCGCGTGGAGGGCTACATCAAACCGCTCTTTAAAGACCTGAAGGTGTACGACTCCCGGCAGGACAAAGAGAAAAATTTGCTTCATAAGCTTTACGAAGGTTTGGTCGGCGGCGTGGCGAAGCTGCTTGAGAATACACCACGGGAAGAAGTTGCAACCAAGACGCATATCTCAGGCGCCCTGGATAATACCCGGATCAGCACGTGGCAGACCGTCGTCAATTTGGTGAAAAACGCCTTCTTCAAAGCGTTCCTTCCCGGTTTTGAAAAAGAGGTCCGGCCGCACTCGTGATCGCGCGATGCCCTACAATCACCAAATATTGTCGGATCGGGCTTAGGGTTGTTTTCGCCATGCGCTAGGGAATAACCCAGTCTTCGATGTCCTAGGGTCAGAGTATAATTCCATACAAGGTAGTGAGAGTCAAAGTGGAAGAAGACACCAGGGAGGTCTCGATGCAACTGTTCACCATCACAACATATCAAACGGGCCATCCAGCGAAAATTACGTCTCCGTTGTCTGGAGCCTTGCACATGAGTCCACGGGAGTTCCTCAAGATGACATCTCCTGAACCCGCATACTTCGAGAGCTTCTACCCACCGGGAGAAGCCGGTATTTCGAAGGCCGAGACCCCGTCGTTTCACAATCAACAGGAGGGGATACGATGAACGCCGATCATTTCAAGGGTAAGTGGAACCAATTTAAAGGAGAGCTGAAAAAGAAGTGGGGAGAGTTTACGGACGACGACCTCATGAAAATTGAGGGAAACTACGATCAGTTCAAAGGACTGGTTCAAGAGCGGTATGCGGACCGGAAGGACGAGCTCAATCGCTGGACCGACGATTGGTACCGTTCCTCTCAGGAATCGGTTTCACAGTCGAAGGAGCCGGTGGGACAGCCTACGCGGAAACAGTAAGGCGCTTCTTCGCATTCGGGAGCACTGTAATGAGGAAGTTTGCAGTGGGGAATGGAAAGATCCTATCGGCGCCAGATTTGGTGAAAACCGGTTAGAGAAATAACCACGTGGGGTGCGCTGGGATCACCGTTCCAATGCACCCCGAACACCTGCACCATTCAGAGATAAGGAGGCATGTGTATGAGAGGTCTCGTTGCTATAGGGGTCTTGGTTGCCGTTCTATGTGGAGCGCCGATGCTACTTCCACCACAAGCCGCGGCCGCGGATAACGATCTATTTCAGCAAATGGATATCGGATTTTTCTCGATCGGTGGCCGAGCCACCTACTACGATCCAATTGAAGGGCAATCACGGTGGTTCGGCGGTGCGCAAGTCCGGGTCAATCCGTTTAAATATTTATCCTTCGAAGGCTCTGCCGATTATCGGAGACAGGATACGGAGGGGTCACGTATTCACACCTATCCCGTGCAAGTGTCCGCATTGATCTACCCCTTGGGTCATACCCGCCTGGCCCCCTTTCTGCTCGGCGGAGGCGGGTGGTACTACACCACGGTGAAAGGCCCGGGCAATTTCGATGATACGCAAAATCGGTTCGGGCTCCATGCAGGAGGAGGGCTCCAGTTCTTTCTCAACAATCACGTTTCGATCGACAGCACCTATCGATACATTTGGCTGGAGGATGTTCGGTCTAAAGACCAGAACATCAAAGATAAGAACTTTAACGACAACGGCCATATGATCACGGTTGGTCTCAATTTCCATTTCTAACTACTGGCATGAAATGGCAAAGCTGAACGCCGGTCTTTCGTGCATCGATTCCGCCGCGGGCAGGGGGTATGTAGTGTGAGATGGGGCTCGTGATTGTGCCGGCCCATCTGTCTGCGGCGGAGGATGCTGGATCAGAGAATAAGCCACGAACGGATCCAAGGCTCGCAGCGGACAATCGAGTTTCCTGAATTACGTTTCTCGCATTGAGCGTAAATGCGATGGACGCATCTCCATGTCCATGACTCGTAGTTCTCATTCAAGGAGGTCTATCATGCTGAACTGGGCCGCGACATT
>JBDSKU010000424.1:0-4773 GCA_039916745.1 Nitrospiraceae bacterium | reverse complement strand
ATGCCGGATGGGCGATTAGTTGAAACCGGTGGGTTGGAGGAGTTCGCGCAACTCCATGGCATTACATCGGCGCAGGCCAAGACCCTGGTCGAGCAGGGGGGCACATTGGAAGTGAACGGCGAGATCCTGGCTTGTCAGATTGTGAATGGTCAGCCTGCGGTGGCGCGATTTACGGCAAAGAACTATGCGAAGGCCAAGGAGTTCGTCGCGACGAAAGGGCTCCATATTATGGATGCTTTGAGCGAAGTGGCCTACAACGATCCAGTGATGATGCGTTCCTTAGTCAGGAAGGAGCTCAGTGGCGGCCGATGAGTCAACGCGGCTCGCCCAATCGCCCTGCTGTGGCGGTAGGCGGAGGTCGTGATGGCTCGATCATGCGGTTTTCTGATCATTGGATTTCTCATCGCAGGCTGTGCAGCTCCCAAACCGATTCTCTATCCGAATGCCCATTTACAGCAGGTTGGTGAAGAGGTGGCGGATCGGGATATCGCCGAATGTCGAGAGATGGCTACGGATGCCGGCGCAACTGCGAGCCAAGGCAAGGGCGGGCAGGTTGCCGGCGGCACCGCTGCCGGTGGAGCCATTGGATCGGCGAGTGGAGCGGTTGGCGGAGCGGTCGTTGGCCATCCGGGCCGTGGTGCGATGGTGGGGGCTGCTGCCGGTGCAACCGGAGGATTTCTTCGTAGGCTCTTTCGGCGCTCACCGCCGAGCAATGCCTATAAACAGTTCGTTCAGCGCTGCCTTAAGGAGCGGGGGTATGATCCGGTGGGTTGGGAGTAGGAGTATCGTTATGTAGAGTGGTATTTATGTGCTGGCGGTAGTGAGAGATGATGGTTCCAATGAGGCCTCCGCTGATATTGCTGAATAGGTCAACTGGCGAGGGGTGACGGTTGTGGCAATAGACCTGGAAACATTCGATGCTCAACGAAAGCAAGCCCGCTATTCCGGCGGTAAGCAGGATTGACCGTCGAGTTGTAGCGGATGATTGGGAGAGAAGATAGCCTAGCGGAAGAAAGAGGGCCATATTGGCAATAATATCAAACAGAAAACGCCATGAACGGAAGTTATCGGCGGTCGGGAGCCATTGAATATATTCCCAATGGGAATGACCAACAAAGTTCGTGAGCGGGAGTACGCCAACTAGCGCAATGAAGAGAGCCCAGAGCGAAAGCAGCGTTCGTTCAATGTTCGCCATGCGATTCGCTGCATTCCGCATCATTTTGTTCGTCTAGTTTCCCTGCCTCAAGCAGGTTGTGAAGTATCACGAGCAGAACTCCAATAAGGTTTCTTTAATCGTTTGCACGCGCAAATAGGTAAGTTAGGTAACCATATATGCACGATGTCTCAGTGCACATGGGCCTAGTTGGCGTGTCGCGAGAAAGATGTATTTAGGGAGAGGCTACTTCGCGAGTTCTTCGTTGACGGCGTTGAGAAGTTTATCGAGGTCGAATGGTTTCTCGAAAACGCGCCGGGCTCCAAAGAGTTTCGCTACGTCAAGGAAATTGCGGTCGCCCTGGGCTCCGGTCATGGCGATGACCTTCGCGTCGAGATATTCCCGTGTGAGTTGTAACGTCGTTTCAAGGCCATCCGTTCCAGGCATGAGAATGTCCATGAGGACCAGGTCCACTTTGTTCTGCTGGTAGAGGGTCAAGCCCTCTCGACCATCGCGGGCTTCGAGCACATGGTGGTTGGCCCTCTGAAGGACTTCCTTCAAGAGGCTTCGGATCGATTCTTCGTCGTCGATAACAAGGATTGTAGCCATAGGTAAGAAGTATCCGTAATGTTTCCGATCTTACCTTTGTTGGGTTCTTCTGTCCAGGGGGAAGTTGATGTGTATGGAGGTTAAGGTGCTGGCGAGGATGGAATTTGCCGTTGCGTCAGTGAAGGATCGGTCGTAGGGTTTGATGGCTCGACGGAGGCGAACATGCTGCGGAGCAACTCCTGCGCGTTGACCGAACGGACGAAGGAGAGAAATGATTCGATGAGTGGGTCCGGTTGTGTTCCGGTGAGCATGAGGACCGGTCGGCGTAGATGGTACCGCCCATTTTTTACGGTGGCGTCTCCTGGATCGACCTGATCGATCGTGAGGATCTGAATCGAAATGCCATCTTCCTGCGCTTTCAGCGCTGCGGCTAAGGAAATATAGCTGATCGTGGCGTCACGTCCAGATACGAGACTCAAGACATTCTGATCAGAACGAACCGGGGCCGCCGATGCCACCATCCGCTCCGTGAGGCCCAAGGAATTCTTGAAGCCGGACGTGAGATTGTTTGCCGCCGTACGAGGAATCACTTCTACATTGGTTGCGGCGCCATCTAACTCAGACCAGTTGATGATCTGTGCAGAAAACAACCCTCTGACTTGGGCGCTGGACAGGGCTTTGACAGGGTTCGAGAAATTGACAATGACCGCGATGCCATCCCATGCAATCTGCGTGGCCTTGAGTGCAGGATCTGGTTGATCCGTGACAGCGATCTGTGCTTCTCCGGTTTTCACCAGATGAACGGCCCGCACCGTGCTGTCCCATTCGAGGTCGATCGCCGTGCCGGGATGCAGCCGCTCATAGGTCTTTACCAGATCTTGTATGACGGGTAATTCAGGTCCATACCCTGCGATGAGGATGCGACCAGTAAGGGCCGCGTCGGCATGGCCGAAGAGTATGAGCCCAGAGGTGAGCAATGCAATCCCCATACGGGAAGTATACCGACAACATGAAGCACGCCGCGTATGTTGTGCCACGATCAAAGGTCCTCTTGTGTTCGATCATACCAGAGACTGACCACTGAGAGTTTCTGGTGGAATGGTCTATTCAGAGAGCGTCCTCCTGTTCCCGACATGATGCGCTCGCTGCGATGGGACAGG
The DNA here is from genome assembly GCA_039916745.1 of Nitrospiraceae bacterium. Classification (GTDB taxonomy): domain Bacteria; phylum Nitrospirota; class Nitrospiria; order Nitrospirales; family Nitrospiraceae; genus Palsa-1315. Next base: position 1,911 of record JBDSKU010000424.1, on the reverse strand, counting down.
GCTGCAGTAAGAATATTCCGTAGATTGGCAGTTCTGAGTGATGACCCGCACCTGAGCCGGTAGAGGAAAGGGTTGACGGACCCTCTTGTGTTTGATACAAGCAAAAGAGTTGTTCTGACATCATGCAGTGTATTTTCTCTCGGAGCCGCTCTTTGCCACATCAAGATCCCTGGTCCTGGACTCGTCGGTCTCTCTTGAAAACGTCCGTTGTCGGGCTGTTGTTGCTCGGCAGCAGGCTGTTGTGTCCCTCGGTTGTGCGTGCGGACGAACTCCCCGATGGGGAGTTGACGTTCTTCAACGTGCACACCGACGAACGGCTGCGAGTCCGCTATCGAGACGAGGCAGGGAACTATGACCTGACGGCGTTGGATGAGGTGAACCATATTCTTCGTTGTCATCACACGGGAGAAGTGGCCGCCATCGACGTGCGGATGTTGGAGCATGTGAATCTCGTGCAGAAGGCGGTTGCTGGTGCCGGGGAGATCCATGTGATTTCCGGTTATCGGTCACCTGAGTACAATGCACAGCTCGTGAAACGGAGCCGTCGAGTGGCGAGGCACAGCTTACATATGGAGGGGCAGGCTCTCGATTTCTATATTCCGGGCGTCACCCCTCGTGAACTCCGGTATGCTGCTCTGAAGCTTCAGTACGGTGGGGTTGGGTACTATCCGCGTAAGAACTTCATCCATCTCGATTGCGGTCCGTTCCGCACCTGGTAATCCCTCTGTCGCAGACTCCTGAAACATTCCATAGGCGACGTGCTCCTATTCCTGTTCGCAAACTGTGTAGGGTAGCACGAAGAACCGTCGAGTGCGTTCTCAGCGTTCTGCTCGATCAGACTCGCTTGAGGAACAGCACTGATAGGGGCGGGAGTGTGACTGCGAGTGAATGGGGTAGACCATGAGAGGGGAGGGCCTGTGTCTGGAGCCCTCCTGCATTGCCCACGTTGCTCCCGCCGTACGCCGAGGCATCACTGTTTAACAGTTCACGGTAGTAGCCTTCGTGAGGCACGCCAATTCGATAGTTGTAGCGGGGGACAGGGGTGAAGTTACACACACACAATATACAATTGTCCTGGTTCTTGGCTTTTCTCAGGAAGGCGATCACGGAATCGTCCGCATCGCGAAAGTCGACCCATTGGAATCCGGTCCAGTCGTGATCGAGTTCGTGCAATGCCGGCTCCTGGCGGTAGAGCCAGTTAAGATCTCGCATGAACCGCTGGAGCCCCACATGTCGATCCAACGCGCAGAGATGCCATTCCAGGCTGGTATCATGGTTCCACTCACGCCATTGTCCGAACTCTCCACCCATAAACAGCATTTTTTTGCCGGGATGCCCATACATGAAGCTGTACAGAGCGCGGAGGTTGGCAAAGCGTTGCCACTCGTCGCCGGGCATCTTGTCGAGCAGCGCCCGTTTTCCATGCACCACTTCATCGTGCGAGAGCACCAGGACAAAGTTTTCATTGAAGGCATAGAGGAGTCCAAACGTCAGCTGATTCTGGTGGAAGGGGCGATGGACGGCATCGCGGCTGAAATATTCCAGCATGTCGTGCATCCAGCCCATGTTCCACTTAAACGTAAAGCCGAGCCCTCCCGCATAGGTAGGGCGCGAGACTCCCGGCCAGGACGTGGATTCTTCGGCGATGGTGATGGCGCCAGGGAAGTCACGGTGGACCAAGACATTTAAGTCTTTGAGTAGCGTGACGGCTCCGAGGTTTTCGTGCCCGCCGAACTGATTGGGAATCCATTCTCCTTCTTTCCGACCGTAATCGAGATAGAGCATTGAGGCGACGGCATCCACGCGTAAGCCATCGATGTGGTAACGATCCAGCCAAAAGAGGGCGCTGTTCATCAGGAAGTTCCGGACCTCGACGCGATCGTAATTGAAGATGCGGCTGTGCCAGTCCGG
>JBDSKU010000423.1:0-3371 GCA_039916745.1 Nitrospiraceae bacterium | reverse complement strand
CGATGATGGCGGATTCCAGGTCGGTTTCGGAATACGCCGTCTTCTCGTCAAGGCCCAGAAACTCCAGGACGTAGGGTTCTTTCAAGAGGTCTTGCGGCCTTCCGACAATCTGGCCGTGCTGCGCCAGATTGCGGATTCCGCGCTTGTCCCGGCTCAGCGCCAGACGCTCATAGAGGCCCGAATTCACCTGCCGCTTCAGTCCACGAATGGACCAGCCGTTTTCTACTGCCTCGATTTCGTAGAAGGCGCGTTCTTCCGAATCGCCAATCCCCATGAGCAGCACATATTGCGACCACCCTAACGCGAACGGCGGTTTCGACAAAGTGGCGCGAGGGCCCTGCGGCGGCACCGCGGAAGATTGCCCAGACGGTGTCTGGGCTTTCCCGCGTAACGCCAATGGCCCAGACGCCGTCTGGGCTGTTAAAGGGTGCCGATCACGATACATCGTGTAAAATCGGCGCATATACTCGAGATTGCTCTTTGAAAACCCCTTGCCGAATTCAGCAGTGAGGCGCTTGGCCAGTTCTTCCACGACGAATTTGCCGTATGCCGCCCTCCTCGTCCCGTGCTGTTCCTGCTCGACGATGCGACGGCCGATCTCAAAGCTGGTCAGGACCTGCACGGTGTCCACGCTGCGAACGACCGCCTTTCGCGCCGAGAGAATGAAGTCGCGGATATCTGCCAGCAGTCTCTCGAGCTGAACAGCTTCGCCCTGCGACTGTCGAGACATCGTTTTCTTACCCGCCATCTCCCAGCTCCTTTCCACGATCGTCTGCACAGTTCACTACTGTTTATTCCGAGTCCCCTTCCCCCCATCCAACGGCGCAAACGGCACGGCGGGGTTGTACTTGTTCGCCGGGTTCAGCGGATTGTCCGGATGGTACTGATTCACCGGATTGAACGGATTATTCGGGTTGTACTTGTTGACCGGGTTTTCGGGATTTCCTGGGTCGTAGCGATTCACGGGATTGAAGGCGCTGTTGAGATCATAGGCATTGGCGGGATTGCGGGGGTTGTCCGGCTGGTACTGCATGGCCGGGCTGAAGATGTTGTAGTCGCGTTCGTAGCGCTCGTCGAAGCCCCTGTCGGCCCCGGCCGATCCTGCGCTGAGGAGGACGATCAGCAGCATTTGCACTAGTGTATTCATCGTTCTGCCTCCTCTCTACGGTCTGCTAGTGCTGTCGTCCTGAGCATTCTTGTCTTTTGGAACGGTGCCCGCGTCTTTCCAAAACCCTTGGGCAGGCTGATCCATGGGGCGCCTGAGAAAGGTGATCGTCGCCTCTGCAAGCGAGTCAAATGCTTGGCCGGTTTCCCGTTTGCAGAACTGTACTGTATTGTCCCCGCCAATGCCGAGGTCTCCTCCTGCCGCCCAGGCATTGTGATCGGCGCCGAGGTACACGAAGATCCAACCCTTGGCTTCATGATCTTTGATCATGCGGACGATGCCGTCGCGAGTGTATTCCCGTGAGGCATTCTCTAACCCATCGGTCAGAATGACGCAGAGCTTCTTGGATTCTGGCGGGGCCTCGTGCCCAGCGGCAGTCAGAGTATGGCCGATGGCATCGTACAGGGGTGTCGTTTCTGCCGGTTGGTACGTCTGTTCTGTCAACTCAGGGACCTGTACCACCGGCACATTGCGGTGCCGCATGTCCATCTTGCCGGAGTTGAAGACTGTCAGGGTGAATCGGACCGGCAAGGGCATCTGCCTGAGCGTTTTGAGATACTCGTTAAATCCCGCAATGGCGGCCCCCTTGCAGTCTTGCATAGAACCCGTTTCATCGAGGATCAACGTGACAAAGGCTGGAGCAACTTGACCTTCGGGCTTGAGCGATGCATCGTGATGCGGGTCGGTTGTCATGACGGTCCTCCTTGAGTGGCAACGTGGACGAGATCGCCTGCGTTGTCCCAGTCTCGCATCACGTCGTGACATCCGGGGTCCGTTGTCTCAACTATTTTTCTCTACGCCCCTATCCTGGCGTTTCCCAGGAGTTGTCACCGGCTGGTCAGGTCGATTGTGACATTGGAGGTCATGGTCGCTTCAGGATACGTATGGCTTCCTGCTCGACTGCTGTCCGTAATGTATCCGGGCGCACGACTCTTGCCCCGCCGCCGAAGCTGAGCACCCAACCCACCACTTCACGGCTGTTCGCAATGGCAAGCGTCATCTGCATGCGTCCCTTCGATAATCGTTTGAGCTGCTGGCTGGGATGCCAGAGGCGATCTTTGACCCAGGCGGCGGTCGGCTTATCGAATTCCAGCTCCACGGTCATTCGAGGCCCGCGCATGACGGTGAGCGAATCCTCGATAAATGCATCGAAGTCGAAATGAAGGGGTATCTGGTATGGCAAGTCGGTCGGCGTCACAGACTTGATGCGCTCTACTGCGAACATGCGAGGATCGCTGCGCAGATGGCAGTAGCCGACGAGATAGAGGCCGCCCGAGGCGTACCAGAGTCGGTACGGATCGATCTCTCGACGAGTCATCCGGCCACGGGACGCGGAGTCGTACCGCATTTGGATGCGCATCTTGTGTCCGATGGCCTGCGTAATCCGCTCAACCACCTCACGATGATGCCGATAGCGTTTATGCGGGCCGAGCCCGACAGAAAAGGTGTGTTCAAGTTGCTGCGCCAGCTCCAGCCCCTGTGGAGTCAATGCCGCCGACGCTTTTCCCATGGCCGATTGCAGCGAAGTGTGGAGCTCTGTCCCTTCCAACGGCGCAATGAGACGGCGGCTGACCGTCAAGGCCATGAGTTCCGTGGGAGAGAACCGAAGCGCCGGAATGTTGCGGAACCCCTCCAGGAGTTTCCATCGCACCTGCCCGTCAACACGTTCCGTCACGAGCGGACAGCCGAGCGCTTCAATGGCGGCCAGATCGCGGCGAAGTGTACGCGGGTGCCGCGTGGAGCCGGGATCGAGCGCCTGAGCCAATTGCGCAAGGGTCAATCCCTGCCGGGACGCCTCAAGCTTCTGCATGATTCCCAATTGGCGGACGGCTTGATCGTTTCGTGGCACCCGGCGCCTCTCAATGGTAGTTTCCTAGGGGCGGCAGAGGATACCTCCTTTGCCGTGGTCACGCAAGGAACCCCAATTCTGGCTATGGGGGACCGGGTCAAGAAGGGCGGGACGCGGGACAGTCTATCTGGTTGCGGGGAAACACAGCGAGATGAGCGGGAAAGGCGCGAAATGCGGGACTGGCTGGACTGGTCCATCATATCTGTCCGCTCTATCTGGTCTTTCTGGTCTTTCTCGTTGCCGTGACTCAATGAGCGAGACAGAGAAGACAGATCCGCGCAGCAGATAGACTTCTAGCAGGATACGGAAAAACTCGGCTGAAGGATTCCGAATGGTGTGGTGCTGAATAGACTCAGG
>JBDSKU010000422.1:0-9233 GCA_039916745.1 Nitrospiraceae bacterium | reverse complement strand
CCTGACGCTCGTCGGCGTTCTAGTCCTGACCTACCGGCGGTTCCAGTTTTCAGTAACCTCCTATTGTGTCATCGGGCTGTTTCTAACGCTTCACACCATCGGCGCGCACTATACCTATGCCGAGGTGCCGTTCGGATTTTGGCTCAAAGACCTCTTCAACTTAAGTCGTAACCCGTTCGACCGCATTGCACATTTTTCATACGGCCTCTTGCTGGTGTATCCCCTTCGTGAACTTCTCATCCGTCTGGCCGGGGTGCGAGGATTATGGTCTTCGTATCTATCCGTGAGTGGCATCTTGGCCCAGAGCGGTTTCTTTGAAGTGGTGGAAGCGGTGGTGGCGAGCGGTGTGAGCCCGGAATTGGGGAGCACCTATCTCGGAACGCAAGGAGATGAATGGGATGCGCAGAAGGATATGGCTGCGGCATTGGCCGGCGCGCTGCTCACGATGTGTGTCTCCTTCGCGAAGTCTCGGCGGCCACGAAAGTAATTCTCTCCGCTCGGCAACCCGCTCCTGCCCGCTCTTCTCCTCTGTCATCCCCTCTGTCGCATTTCACCACGATCCACCCTCGGCAGCGTAGCAAAAGGCCTCTCGATCATGCTCCCCCTCTACGGGAAATTGCGAGGTGAGACAGGCATGTGCCATGCAGAGGAAGGAGACGGAGAAAGGGGGTAGCCATATCATCCTGGATACTTTGCTGCTCCGGAAACATTCGGGTAGTCCTAAGGCCGGTCTTTTCAATCTACAGGCCATCAACCGATCGGGGAGAGGCTTCCATGAAACCCAAGACACAGGACAGAGACTTCTGGTCGAAGAGGCTCGACCGACGGCAGCTGCTGAAAACGCTCGGTGTGGCAGGAGCGGCCCTGGCTCTCGGAGGTCCGCAGGGGCTCACCGAGCTCGTGGGACCCGCATCAGCAGCAGCGGGTACCGCGACGGGAGAGGTTCCCACTCGTACGTTAGGCAAGACCGGCGTACTGGTTTCGGCTCTTTGTTTCGGTGGCGCCCATTGGGGCCGCATCGAGAATGATGCCGAGGCCATACGCATATTGCACGAAGCCTTTGATGCAGGCGTCACCTTTCTGGACAACGCCTGGGAATACAATGACGGACGATCTGAGGAACTCATGGGTAAGGCGCTCCAAGGTCGCAGGCAACAGGCGTTTCTCATGACCAAGGTGTGCTCGCATGGACGCGACAAACGAGTCGCCCTGCAACAGCTCGACGAATCGCTCCGTCGCCTGAAGACCGACTATCTGGACCTCTGGCAGATTCACGAAGTGGTGTATGGCGACGATCCCGATCGGCACTTCGCGCTAAACGGGGCGGCTGACGCGTTACTCGAAGCCAAGCGGCAGGGCAAGGTGCGGTTCCTCGGCTTCACCGGCCACAAAGACCCGAAGATACATCTCAAGATGTTGGCGCACGAGTTTTCCTTCGATACCTGCCAAATGCCGTTGAACGTCTTCGACGGGACCTATCGGAGCTTTGAGCAAGAGGTCCTGCCGGTTCTGAATCGACGCGGCATTGCACCGATCGGGATGAAAAGCTTGAGCGGAAATGCCGAGTCCATCAAGCAAGGCATCGTCACCCCCGAAGAGGCTATTCGTTATGTGCTGAGCTTGCCAATCGCCTCCCTTGTGAGCGGCATCGATTCGCGGCAGGTCCTGCAGCAGAACCTCGGCATCGTCCGGCGCTTCGCGAGATGACCGCGGGCGAGATGGAGGTCTTACGCACACGCGTCGCCGGCTACGCCATGGATGGGCGATTCGAGCGGTTCAAATCCTCCAGGGACTATGATGGCCGCATCGGGCGCGAGCAGCACGGGCTGTGATGGAAGAATCAATCACGTTTGGCAGAGCCTAACCGGTCTGTAGGCTCTGCTTCAGGCACTTCACATAGAGGAGGGGCCTATCTCGCGAATCAAAGAACTCAGAGCGTCGCTCGACAAGAAGATAGATGCGTTAGAGCACCAGGCGCTGGCGCTGGAGGCGCAACTGACCCAGACGAAAGATCAGGCCGATGTTCTTGAGACCGACTTGCGCGAGGGGCTGGACCATATTAAGGCGGGGGTTAGGAAGCTTTTGGAGTAACAAGAAGAACCGAGGCCACTCTCACCTGCAGTCCTCGATGCGCGGAGTGAAGATTGCAGTTATCAGAATGCAGAGGAGGGCAAGACATGGCGTGGGGACCGGATACGAATACAGAAGATGAAATGGCAAAGCTGGCAGCCGTGCGGGGCTATCTTCAGGGACAGTTCCCCGGCGCCTCGATTCGTGATTCGTACGATGTCGGCAGAATGGCGCAGGTGTTTCGGATTGAAACCGACGACATCGGCGGGCTCCGTGATGCGGTCGTCTCGACCGAATTTCTCGAAGAATATTCGCCTGACAAAATGGGAAAGGCGTTGATCGGCTGGCAGGTTGCGGACCATCTCCGCTCAGCGAAGGGCAGGGAGGTCCTGGTCACAAGTTAGGGCGTCGAAGAAAGGGAGGACTGAGTCATAACAACAAGGCCGAATAGAAGAGCTTTGGCCAGGTGCTTAGTTTTGGGCCAGTTGTCTATCAATTCTAGGGCAGGAGGTGGGTGGACCGGTCTATGGTGATTGGAGGGCCGGGAAACGGCGCCGGATCGGGATGCGAAGGCGGAGTAGGTGTGGGAGCCGGTTCAGGCAATGGAGGACCGGGAAACGGCGAGGGATCGGGCGGCAACGGCGGGTCAGGCGCGGGGTTCGGCTCAACGAGTGATGGGCTAGGGGAAACCATGTTCGACATGCCTTGCCTGCCGGCATCTGCTGGTGAATGTCTCTTCTCGGTTGGAACGACCCAGGTCTTTGGATTCATCATGAGGCGACCTCTTGAGGATAGACGGTGCGGACTTTCAGGATACATAGTGACGTAATCGAAGTATCCGGTCTGATCAATAGTGCGCACTCCAGCGATGCCCTTAGGGAGAGGCACGACGTTGTAAGGAAGGAGAGCGAACGACCGCCGTGGGCGCGCTCAATTGAGGATCAGCGAGGGCGTTCTTCTAATGGGAGGGGACGCGAGTACTGCGATGGGCTTCGAATGCGTGAGTTGTGCTGCCTCGCTCGCTCGCGATCCCCTGAATCCCTGTGCTCGTCAGTGCTTCACGTCGTCGGTTGCGGGCCCTGTTTGTGTTCCGGCAGTCGGATCATATAGCGATGATCGGCGCCGAACGTCACCAGCACCATGCCCTGGCGGCTCAGTCGATCGACTTCGTTAAAGACCTGGCCCCAGGACAGATCGGAGAGACGCTTCGTCAACGTATCCAGATCGCATCCTTGCGTGCGCGTGACTTCGCCGAGAATACGATTGGTCACGGGATTGTATGAAGCCATGATCAGATCCTCCCTTTCAGGTTTGAACCCGCACTGCAACCTCCGGTCCGACTCGGCAGCATGTTGAGACAGGCGCCCATTTCCCACGTGTCCTCCCACCGATCCCTCAGGCTGACCGCTCTGCGGACTCGGTCCAGTTTCTGCGCGTAGGGTGAGCAATCGTATGTGGGATATGTGTTCGTGGCATACGTCGACAGCGTGAACAGAAACGTACTCAGCCAGATGAGCGGCAGAGAGAGAGGTTCGACTGGCGCAGCGGTAGCCACCAGAAAGGACGGAGTCTCGTCGGCCTGAATGGGATTCGGTGCAAGCACAGAGAAGACAGGAGGCACAAAGATCAGTACCAAGAGGGGGACGGAGTACTCGGTGGCTGGCAGTCACCATGGGGACCCTCGCCTCAAAGGATCCGCATCCGGCGGTGGATGCTCTACGGCAAAGAATTCGGTGTAGGAGTGATGGCAACTGCGGCGAGATCCGGCGCGCAGGATGACGGGTTGAAGCGTGCGGAAGAGACAGCAGCCACCGTCACAGGAACGTCATGAAACAATGCTACGCCGACAGCGATGCTCGGTCAACCCTTTCTCGATAAGGGGAAAGCACTCGATTCTATGGATCGTATGCGTAGCCTCGACAGAGTTATTACGTGGAAAGAAAAATGGGCAGTCTACTGTTCTGACCGTCTCGTCCACGCAGGTGGTTGTCTCGTTCGCTTCCTTGTGAGCAGGACTAGACCGCTTGCTCGCAGGGAAGGATAAATATGTGAACATGGTTAGTCTGATCCGTTCCCTGCTCCGCTTTGAAGCGCGTGAACCCATCGGTGAGGCGGTAGGCAAGCTGTTCTGATATCGCAGTGAGGGGCATGCTGTTGGCCCCGGTGATAGGAAGAATTCAACATTGAGGCAGGTCTCTCCCCTGAGCAAGCCGAGGAGCATCCATGGGGAATGATCTCGGTGACAGGGATCTCACGAATCGGGTCTTGGGGTGACTAGTCATAGCGTACACGCTTGTTGCGTGCCGCCGCTCGCGCGACTACGCATGAATCGTTTCACGATGATCTTGCGGCTTTCTTCCGCGAATAACAGCACGAGAGCGCCCAGCGCGAGTGGTCCGAAAATCCACGCAGGCAAGGGGCTGGTTCCGAAGATGGCGTTGCCCCAGGGGGTATAGATGATCAACGCCAGCACGACGAGTTCTGTCGCGATTCCCCAGAGGATCAATGGGTTGGTGAACCAGCCGAGTTGAAAGAGCGACACCCGGTCTGATCGGCAGGCGAACACATTCGCCACCTGGGCGACGACGATGGCGGCGAAGGTAGCGGCGGTCGCCTGTTTGTAGAGTGGATCGGACCAGTCGAGCGGCATGTCCCAGGTCCATCCCTCTGTCAGAAGCAAGAGAAAGAATGCGCCCATGGCGATCCCGGCTTCGATCAGGCCCAAGAAGAGATAGGCGCGCAGGAGGAGCGGAAGGTTCATCAACCGTTCCGTGCGTGGGCGTGGTGGAATGGCCATGATGCCGGCGTCGGGCTTTTCGGCGCCCAGGGCCAAGGCGGGAACCATGTCGGTACCCAGATCCACGGCGAGGATTTGCGGCACCGTGAGCGCCAGCGGAATCCCGAACAGGCCGTACGCCAGATAGGGAACGACCTCGGGCACGTTGCTCGCCAGCACGTATGTGGAAAACTTTCTGATGTTGGCGTAGACGGCCCGGCCCTCTTCAATGGCATTGACGATGGTCGCAAAATTGTCGTCCAGCAAAATCATGTCCGCCGTCTCTTTCGCCACGTCGGTTCCGGCAATGCCCATCGCAATGCCGATATCGGCTTTCTTGATGGCCGGCGCGTCATTCACTCCGTCGCCCGTGACGGCGACCACCTCACCCATGTCTTTCAGCACCGACACGACGCGCATCTTGTGCCGGGGAGCCATGCGCGCAAAGACCGGCTCGGCCTCATCGGGACGGGTGGGTGTGAGCAGCAGACGTAGCGCCTCATCGGTCATTGTTTCGACCTGATGCCCTTCGATCACGGGAGAGTATTCGACCGACTCGGTATGAAACTCTTTCGGCGCCAGTCCGATCTGACGTGCGATGGCCAGGGCCGTGAGCGGATGGTCTCCGGTAATCATGATGGTACGCACGCCGGCTTGACGGCAGCGTGCGATGGCCTCCGGCACTTCCTGGCGCGGGGGATCTATCATCGCTACGAGGCCGAGGAAGGTGAGGTCCTGTTCCACTCGGTCGATATCCAATTTTTCGACACCCGATTCAATGTCACGCATGGCCACTGCCAGGACTCGATAGGCCTGCTGCGCGAAGGTCTGGCTTTGCGCCATGATGCGCTGGCGGTCCTCCTGACTCATGGGCGATAGCGCACCTTGGTGACGTATCTGATTGCAGAGGGGCATGAGCGATTCCGGCGCGCCCTTCACGAAGGCCACGAGCCGGCTCTCACGCCAATGGAGGGTGGACATGCGCTTCCGGTCCGCGTCGAACGGGAGTTCGCCCATCCGGGGTAACGGTTCATGGTGAAGAAGCCCGTGATCCTGCGCGAACTCGACCAGTGCCACTTCGGTCGGATCGCCCGTCACGGTGGGACGGCTGTCGGTCCGCCGCGAGCGCTTGGCATTATGGCAGTGGATGATCGCATCGAAGAGCGGCGCATATTCCTCGGCCTCGACCGCGTTGGTGACGCGCCCCGCGATCACCAGACAACTTTCCTGCACCTCGACTTCGAGATGGTCCATATAGAAACGCGCCACGTGCATCCGGTTCTCAGTCAGCGTTCCGGTCTTGTCGGTGCAGATGACGGTGGTGCAACCCAAGGTTTCCACGGAGGTCAGTTGCTTGATGAGGGCGTGGCGTTTGGCCATGCGCTGGCTGCCTAAGGCCAAGGCCAGGGTCACAGTGGGGAGTAGTCCTTCCGGCACGTTCGCGACGATGATGCCGATTCCGAAGATTGCGCTGACCCAGAATCCCAAGCCCATGGAGACCCCGATAACGAAAAAGACCATGCCCATGGCGACCGACAGCAGCGCGACGACATGGGTCACCTTCGCGATCTCTTTCTGCAGCGGGCTGAGGTCTGTCTTTACGCTTGAGGAGAGGCGGGCGATCTTGCCGAATTCCGTCTGCATGCCGGTCGCGAACACCACCGCCCGGCCTCTGCCGGAGAGCACGGGGGTGCCGGCGAAGACGAGATTGGGAATGTCGAGGAGGTGTCCATCGGTGATCGGCTCTGCGGTCCGCCGCTTCGGTTGGGATTCGCCGGTGAGAGAAGAGAGGTCGACCAGCATGTCGGCTGCTTCGATGAGCCGGGCGTCGGCAGGGATCTGCTCCCCTTCTTCGATCAACAGCACGTCACCCGGCACGATCTCGCTCCGCGGGACCTCGTGGGACTGGTTGCTTCGTAGCACCCATGCCTTGGCAGGGAGGAGGCGATGGAGGGCATGTACCGCGCGCTCCGCTTTATATTCCTGAAAAAAGGCAAAGACGGCGTTGATGACGATCACACCGAGGATCGCCCAGCCGAACGTGAGCATGCCTTCGCCGGGTTTCATGTATTCCGCCGTAAACGCTAGGGTGGCGGCGATCCAGAGCAAGAGGGCCAGGAAGTGGGTGAATTGGTGGAGGAACCCTCGAATCAATGAATAACGGCTCGGTTCCTCCAGAACGTTGGGGCCATATTTACTGAGCCGCTGCTGTACTTCTTCTGGCGATAAGCCGCCTGGCCTGGTGTCCAGGTGCGTGAAGACTTCACCAACCGTCAGGTGGTGGAGCGGTGGCTTGTCGGAGTCAGCCACGCGTACCTCGCACGATCAACACGGAGCAAGGGGCATGTCTCAGGAGGCTTTCCGAGACGCTGCCTAGATGGAGCCGTTCGCTCTTGGTGAGGTCGCGTGACCCGATCACCAGGAGGTCGGCATGCGTCGCTTCCACCTGTTTGACGATGGTGTCGACGACGTGGTCCATCTGCACGTCCGTCTCGACGGCGAAGCCTTCTTTCAGGAACTCATCCCGCAATACTGCGACCAGTTTCGTGGCTCGGTCGAGGACCGGTCTCTCCAGTTCGGCGACTTGGGCTTTGGATAAATAGCGAACCGCCAAGTCGGTCACCGGTCTCTCGGCCGAGGAGAGGATGGTGGTCGTCGCGGAATCCGGAAGCAGATGGGATCGAAAAAACCGAGCGGCGGCTCGGGAATGCTTCGAGTCATCGACCGCGAGGGTCACCTGCCTCAACTGCGGGATCGGCTGTTTCACGACGAAGACGGAACAGCGAGCGATCGACGCGACTTGTCGGGAGATGCTCCCCAGCAAGAAGCCTCGAATGTCGCTCAACCCGCGGGATCCGATGAGGATGAGATCGGCCTTCACACGCCGCGCCTGTCGCGTGATCGTTTGAGCGAGAGGGCCATGGGCTAAGGTGCGGTGGAATGTGGTGCGAGGGCCAGTCGCGGCCTGTCCGAGGGCGACGCGAGCCGATCGCTCCGCTTTGCGGAGCAGGATGCCACCGGCCTTCTCCATCGCGGCCATGGCGCGTTTCTCTGCCACGGCATTTGTGCCTTTTCCGGCTTGGAGGGCCGACGGATCGACCACGTGAAGCAGCGTCACCTCCTCCGGCTCACGACCGGCGAGCGCTTCAAGTGCTTGTACCCCCCATTGTGAGTATTCAGACCCATCCACGGCACAAAGAATACGCATGACAGACTCCCTTCCTCAATGATGGCCGCCACGCAACGTGAACTCCTAACGCGGCTGAGATTGCTATCTGTGGCGTGGGGCCTTCTTTGCCGCGACACAGGGCGCGGGACGATTGAGATCGGACGGCAATTTCGTCTGTTCGTCGATACAGGCCGTATCGAGCTGGGCTTGCGTCAAGCCTGACACCAAGGACAGGTTGGCTCCATGCAAGGTCGCCCGGTGGAGATCTGCCGCGTCGAGTCGCGCGCCGCTGAGATCGGCTCCGGAGAACGTGGCGCCTTGGAGGTTCGCGTCTTGGAGATTGGCCTCCATGAGCATGGCATGGCTGAAATTGGAATTTCTCAGGTCCGCTGCGACGAGATTGGTCGATTCCATAACTGCCTCATTGAATTGTGCGTGATGAAACTGAGATTTCGGGGCGTAGATCTCGCTGAGGTCCGCTTTCGTAAAGATGGTGCCAGTTCCTCTGGCGTCGACCAGCACCGCGCGAGAGAGAATGGCCTCTCGGAAGTCTGCCTGGTCCAGGATAGCCTTATAAAGAATCGCCATTCGCAGTATGCCCGACGGTATCTTCGCCTTGATCAATTGCGCACCTTCTAAATTGGCTCCTTCCAGATCGGCTTTCTGCAAGCCAGCCGAACGGAGGTTGGCGTATCGCAAGTCCGCCCCGCGGAGGATGGCTTCACGCAGGTTGGCCCCCACGAGGCTGGTATCGTCGAGGTAGGCGCTTTCTAAGTCTGCTTCCACCATCAGGGCTCATCGAGCCTAGCTCCGTCGAGGAGTGCGCCTTGCAGATTGGCCTGATGAAGGTTGGCGTGGGTCATGACGGTGTGACGCAGGTCGGCCCCCATCAGGTCGGTCCCTGCCAAGATGGCCCGGGAAAGGTTGGCGCCGTAGAAGTAGGTGTCGATGAAGGAGGCGTTCGTCAGATCGGCTGAGGCAAGATTGGCCCCTTCAAAATGGGCCCGTTCGAAGGTGGATTCGTGCAGGTGTGCCCCGGTCAAGATGGCATTGTAGAGGGCCGCTTCATCGCCGATCGCACGGAACAGATTGGCGTTCGACAATCGTGCATGCCGGAGATCGGCTCCCGCCAGGTTGCTATCTTCCAAGACGGCTTTCGTCAGATCGGCTCCCGCAAGACTCGCTTGTGACAAATTACTCTGGTACAGATTCGCCTGG
>JBDSKU010000421.1:0-22351 GCA_039916745.1 Nitrospiraceae bacterium | reverse complement strand
AGTCTTCGCGGTAGAACTCCTCGACTGTGGTGGTCAACGGACGAGGATTCAGAAATACCAGCTCACAGTCTGGACAACGGACGTAGTGCCTGGTCGGCGTCTGAAACACCTCGATCGGCAGGACCTGGCTCCCACAGGGACAGGAGATCTGTTCTGTCTCCGGCATGGCTACCGTCTTCACGCGATCACCTGCTTCTGGACCGATAATGGCCCGCCCGCATCTTGCACCGCCGCATCGAAGATTACCGTCGTCTTCGCCACCATGCGATCCGCCGTGAACTGGGCGCGTACCACAGTTTGTCCCGCTGCTCCCACCCTCGATGCCGCGGCCGGATCGCTCAACAATTCTTGTATGGCCATCGCAAGCGCCTGGGGATCTCGCGCAGGCACAAGGAGCCCCGTCTTACCGTCTTCAATCAACTCAGGAATACCGTTCACCCTCGATGCAACGACTGGACAACCCATCGCCAGCGCTTCTAACAACACAAAGGGAAACCCCTCGGAGAGAGAAGGCAGCACGAACAGATCCGCCGCAGCCAGGATATCGGCAATGTCCTCTCGCACCCCCACAAATCGGCAGGCCCGTTCAACACCCAGCTCTCTCGCCATCCGGTGCAACGCATCTCGTAATTCACCATCCCCCACAAACAGGCAGCAGAGCTCTGGCCACCTGTTCAGTAGGCCTGGAAGCGCCTCAAGCAAATAGCGATGGCCCTTCGCTTCGGTCAGCCGCGCGATCGTCACCAAGAGTGGCCGCTGTCCAAGTCCCAACTCCTGCCTGACTTTCTGGCGATCCGGCTGTGCAGGAAAAGTCGAGGGATCTATGCCGTTGTGAACCACTTGCACCCTCGCCTCCGCAGCCGGGCATTCGTCGATCAAGTTACGGCGAGTGGCATCCGAGACGCAGATGATCCGTTGGACCAATGAGAGCGTCAGGCGAAGTGCTGCCGCATAGACCCATCGTGTGAGGGCAGACACCTCATAGTCTTTCAGTGAATTATGGACGGTTGAAATAATGACGGGGACGCCGGCTAGACGTCCCGCAATCCGTCCATAAAAGTTTGACCGGGCGCCGTGCGTCTGGAGGATGGTCACTCGTTGCTGAACCAACAACCGAGTCAACCGCCAGAGGGCAAAGGGATTGAACAAGGGCGCCAAGTGGACGAGGTGTGTCTCCACGCCTCGCGCTTCCATCCGCCCGACAAACGAACCAGGCTCTGGACAAATCAAGAGCGGGCGGTACTGCGTGCGGTCGAGACGCTCAAAGAGCAGCTCCAGATACCGCTCACCGCCTCCATAGGCCGCGGACCCGGCCAGCTCTGCCACCACGACCGGCATCAGGGCTTTCTCCCCAGGATCAACAGACTCCCGCGCAAGTGCGGAACAAGATAGAACGGCACCTTGGCCCAGTCGATCGCGCTCTGGCGAGCAGTCTGTTGGCAATCCTGCGTGTCTTCGCCCAAGAAAAACCTCGAGAGCGCGACCTCGAATCCGATGTGACGCAGCATCTCCGCCAGTTCATGCATCGCGTATTCCCGCGCATGCGGCCGCCACTCATCGTTTGGATCGTTGTACCCGGGAGGGGCCAGCCGATCGTTGGGCGATCGGCCGATCAGCAGCTTGAAAATATTACCGATACGGGTGACATTCGGGGTGGTGATCACCACATGACCACCCGGCTTCAGCAATCTGTAGGCTTCCGTCATTAAATGAAACGGCGACGTCAAATGTTCGACAATCTCCAACGCAAAGACGAGTTGTGCGGAAGAGTCTGGCAGCGGTACTGCCTCCTGGTACCCTTTCGACGTGAACTGTTGCCCGGCAGGATCGAGATTCACGGTGAGAATCTCTACATCGGCATCCTGCTTCATGAATTGCACAAATTCGGGACTCGCCATCAGACCTGCGCCGAACAGATGCGACGTCTTCGTCGGCTGAATCCCTCGCAAGAGGCGTAAGAGACTGCCTGGAAAGGGACCGAAGTCCACAATCGTCTGAGGTCCTTCAGGAAGACGCTGCAACCCGCTTCGCAGCGCCACATGGAGGCGATCGCGAGACTTCAAGGCATGATTCATCGGGGTCGTGAAACGCGCGTCTTCCGCGCCAAACGTCTCATACCGCGAGGGCTGGTACGCGCGCACCAGCCGATTGAATTGCCTTCTGGTGAGGTCATAGCCCATGGGAATCACAGCCTCGGGGAAAGAAGTTACCGATGCTGCACAGACATTCTCGAGAGGCGAACCTGTGCCAACGCCGCCACCGATAGCACCATAAGGCACGGTAACACAGGTAATGCATACCGGCCAGCTTCCACTGTGAATAATACGTAGCCCGACATCAGGCCGATGGGGAACAGATAGAGGGGAAGAAGCTCCTGCCAGCGCGTTCGATGAAACCAGGCGCTCCAGATCGCCAACAGCACCAATCCGGGAATCAGCAGCAGCCGCTTCCCGACACTGTAGCCCGCCACCAGCCAGCCCCGGTCGGCAACATCTCTTCTGAGACCAGCGACAAATCCCTGATCCGAGTTGACCAGGTAGTAGGAGTTCCCGATCCAGAAATCGAACATTCTGGCCAGGGTCAGCCAGAGGTATCGAACCGGCGCTTGGCTGATACGCGCCCAGCCCTTCTCCCGCAAGAGCCGATCGGTCGACACCTCATACATGGCATAGGCGTGAGGCAAAGGGGTAATCCCGGCGGTTTCCCAAATCTGCAGCTCGGTCTCATCGGACATGGGCCAACTTCCTCGCGAGACGGGATCACTGCCCATCCAGAGACCGGCCCCGACTCCGGCAGACACGGGCATGACCGTATCGAACGTCAGATAGTTACGGATGGTCCAGGGCATCACGATCAGCAGACAGGCAAGCAGATAGACCGTTGCGCAGCGGGTCTTGATCCCGATGGTCTCGGATCCCCTATAGGCCAGCGCTGCAATGCCGATCCCCAGCAGCATCGCAGCCGGCTTACACAGCAGAGTCAACCCGGCGAGTATGCCTGTGATGGCGAAGTGACGGAGCCGTCTGGATTCGATCGAGACGATCGTCGCCCATAACCAGGCGCTCATCAGAAATGTCAGCAGACTCTCACTCCTGATCCGGGGATCGTACGTCCAATAGGCTGGATAGAGAAACATGGCCGATGCCGCGATCGCACCGGCCCAAGAGCCGAACAGTCTCGTTCCCACCAGGTAGATACAGCTGCTTGCGCCGATGTCGAAGATGACATGCAGATAGGGCACCCAATCTGGTCTGTGACCGACCAGCTGATAGAACACGGCTAAGACAGCGGGATAGAGAGGACCGACATGGGCCGACGGCGTGCTCCCGTCCAAAGTGAACCGTCCAATCGATGCAAGATTCCAGGCCAAGGTATCGAACAGATCATCGACGGCATACCCCTGTCTTGGCGTATGGGAAATCGTCCAGGCCCTGGCCAGCAATCCCAGCACTGCGGCCAACAGCAACAGCGCCGTGGGAGACCATCGTCCGGCCGATCGCTCGTCGCTGGCCTGCGTCATCTCATGCAAATCCCGATGAGATTCGTATCGCTGGCGACTCCTTCCGTATACTCGATATCTTCAGAAGTCAGGGCCTTCAACGATGGTCCACCCTGGAGCCGGCTGACCAGACCACCGAGCCAATGCCGAACGGGACGAGGCACGATATTACGGAGCCCCCGGGATCGAATCGACGCACGGAGTCCATCGATCGCTCAGCCGCTTGCAATCGTGCGCCTTGACGGCGACCGAACCAGCGGATGCTCGAAAAGTATGGCGAGAGCATCCCGCGAAACTCTTCCTGGTTGTACTCCCTCACGTGGTACGGATCTTCCGGCTTGTCCACGATACTCTTCCCGTGAGGCGTAAAAATGACGAGCGTGCCCGTCTTGCGCAAGACGCGTGCAACCTCGGCCACGAACCGCCGGTCGTCCACGATATGTTCGATGGTATCTTGCGACAGGATGCAATCGAAGGACTCGTCCAGAAAACCGAGCGCACAACCATCCATTGCCAAAAATGACGCGCCGGAATGGCCGTAGCGGGCACGGTTACTGGCGACAATCTGAGGAGCACAGTCCACCCCGACCACTCGACTGGCCTTTCCGCTCAGATAGTCAGACCCATAGCCCGTCCCGCAGGCAAGATCGAGCACTCGCAACCGATCCAGTCCTGGAATCTGTCTGGCTGCCCAGACATAGCCTGACAAGTTCACGATATGTTGCGTATCGGTCGGATAGGCTTCGCGGCGTTCCATACGATCGTCTGTCCTCTCTACCTATGCGGTGCTGATGAATAGGCCAGCGCCTGTTCGACCGGCTGCGGCTTGCCCCACAGCCGGCGGATGACCGCTACACAGCTCTGGATCTTCAGACGTCGCGTCTTGGTTGCACAACCCAGCGACTGCACCAATCGCCATCCGATGCCGCCCGCAATCCACCCCTTCATGAGCCAGCGCTTGACCGGAGAAAAATGCTTCTCGACATATCGGATGCGGCTGAACTCCCACACAAGTTGTAAGGAATCACGATCCCGGCCACTACTGCGTCCAATCAGGTGAACGATGGCCACCTCAGCGAGATGCCGCACGCGATATCCTTGTTGGCGGAGACGCCGGCACAGATCGGCGTCTTCGAAATACATAAAGAATGATTCATCCAATCCCTCCAACTGCTCCAACAACGATCGCCGGACCATCAAGCAGGCCCCATTCGCCCAATCGACATCTTGAGATGTTCTACAATCGACCGCCTGTGTCGCCGCGGCAGCCGCTTGCATAGATGGAGCGACTCGATGGAACAGAGTCGAGTAGAACAGGTGATCGCGAATAGAGGGAAAGGGGAAACAGGTTTGGTTCAGATGTCCCTCTCCTGTCCACTGCTTACAACTGACCGCCCCAACATCAGGATGATCCTCCAGATACCTGACCATCGTCGCCAGCGACTGGTCCCTGACAAGCGTATCGCTGTTGAGCAGGAGCACATGCCTCCCGCGACTCACCGCGACGGCTTGATTCACCGCCTTGGCAAATCCACGATTGTCCTGGTTCTCAATGATCGTGATGGCCGGATAGGCATCTCTCACTGCCGATACCGTTCCATCGCGTGAGTCGTTGTCGACGACGATCACGTCAAACCTGATTCCAGACGTGTGGGCATGGAGTGAACGAAGACAATCCAGCAGTAGGTTCTTCGTGTTGTAACTCACAATGGCAATCGACAGATCGATCATCGCATCATCCATCCGTCAGCGATGCCCCCAGAGCACTTTCAACCGTGGAACCTCGATCAGCCAGAGATAGCCGCTATAGAGTCCACCTGCCGCCAGACAGGCAGCAACTAATACCCATGAAGATGGCGTGGTTGAGGTGGCCCCAGACATCAGGAGAATCGCTCCGGCAAGGGCCCCTCCAATGAGGCAGGCTCTCCCAGTCGACCAGTACACGGCGTCCACTGCCGTGCCGATCAGATCTCTCGTCCCGATCCCTTGTAACAGGAGTCCCACCAGGTAACTGGCGACCAGTGCAGCAGCGGCGCCAGTGAGACCAAAGCTCATGGTGAGCGGCACAATCGCCAACGCATAAAAGAGACATTGCCCGATCCAGCTCTTCATCTGAAGATCCGGCCGATTCGTCCCATAGTGCAGGGCGGTCATGACGCTCGAGTACCCCGCACAGACCGCATACAGGCACAGCACCCTCAGAGGGTCGACGATGGCAAGCCACTGGGGACCGAATGCCAAGGGCACAATCACCGGAGCGAACACCGCGACTGCGGCAGCCAGTGGAATAAACATGAATCCTACCAGCCCCATTTGCAGTTCGAAGACACGGATCACTCCTGATCGATCCCGTTGAAGCAACGCATAGGTGGGCATGCTGATCTGATGGATCAACACGGTGGCCCGTACGCCCAACAACAGTGGAATCGCTAACGCGATCTGATAGAGGCCCAGTGAATCCTGTCCGAGGATACGACCGACAATCAGCTCGCCCCCGCTCATGACCCCAAAGATACAGAGCGTCGTGACGTTCAGATGTTTGCCGTAGCCCAAAAAGTATTTCCGTGCAGGACCATAGAGCGAGAGGCGCGGCTTGAACGGTGCCACCCAGAACGAGAGGATGCTGCCCACGCACATCCCCAGCAGTTGCCCAAGCAAGAGCGCCCAAACATTTCTGAGCCACAACGCAAGTGCGATGATTGCGCCGGCTTCAATAACACGTCTGACGAGGTCCATGGTGACACGAAGGCGCAGGTTCAGACTTTTTGCAACGAGTGCCATCGCCGGACTCTGCAATCCCTGCAGCACGAGCAACCAGGCATGGACCCGCAACAGCGACGCCAATTGAGGCATCTGCATGACCTGACCGATCACATCGGCCGTTGTCCAGAGGCAGGCGGCCATGGCGACTCCCCGCGCAATCGCGATAGTCCAGGCGACCGCCAAATCCTCACGGTCAACCTCTGTCTTGGCGATCAACGCCGATTCAACACCCAGCTCACTGATCGTCATGAAGGCCAAGACGATGGTCGCGGATGCGGCCATGACACCGAAATCGGCCGGGCTCAAGAGTCGCGCCACCACCATGAGCTGAATAGCTGCGATCACCTTATCCAAGACAAATCCAGCCCCAGCCCATCCACCGGCCTGGAGAATCCGATGGCGGAGACGGAGCGAGGCCGGCTCTGCCATGCCCTGCTTCAACTGAGAGTCGGTGATCATCATCTCGCCCTGTGTCATCATGCTGTTCGCTGCGCTGCGGCATGAGCCGCGATGCAGACCTGCTCCAACTCTTGTGCACGCGCTCCCCACGTATGGGATTGCACCACCGCCATCCGTCCACGCTCCCCCATTGTTGCCCGGGCAACTGGGTCTTCAAGCAGGCAGAACAGCTGTCGAGCCAAATCCTCTGCATCGTCCGGGTGTGCTGCGAGCCCGCAACCGATCGCCTCCACCGTCTCTCCATACCCCGGACCGGCTGTCGTCACGACAGGCCGCCCACAAGCAAGATATTCCCATAATTTCATGGAATCACCGGGATAGGATCGAGTTTGACGATGCAAGACGACACAGACATCGCAGGCCGCAATCCATGTCGGCACCTGCACCCAGTCGGCTCGACCGACAAAGCGGACGATATCCGTCAATCCCCGTTGCTGAACCAGTTCTTCGAGGGCAGGTTTTGTTTGGCCGTCTCCCACCAGCAAGAACGTGACGGTGGGCACCTTGTCACGGACCAATACTACAGCTTCAATCAGCGTCTCCAACCCATGCCAAGGAAAGAATCCCCCGACAAATCCGATATAGGGACCTGAGGCAGGCAGGCCGAGGACCTGTCTCGCCGCTCCATGCAATTGAGGGTGGAACCGGTCCCCATCGACCCCATTACGAACGACGAAACACCGCTCTGGAAGGATGCCCCAAGACTGCTGCATCTGCGTGACGATCTCGCCGCAGATACTCACCACCGCCTCCACACGATGCGTCGCGGCTTTCAATGCCGTACGAAGTACCCACCGTACAAGCGGAAACCGCCAGAACCCTTGGACCTCTTCCTCCGGGAATCCGTTGACAAACAGTACGCTCGCACAGGTATGGCCGGACAGGGCGAGCAATGGAGCCATCTGCCCTGGCGAATCGAACCAGAGCAGCACATCCGGCCGCCACGTCGCCAGTTCTTGCCGGAGCACAGCCCATGACGCGATCAGAAAGGAAAAGGGCCTGAGTCCGGCCACTCGCCAGACCCACACAGGATGGAATGATAGCGAAGCAAACTCCTGCGCGAGTTGATGGTCCTGAACAGGCTGAGGACCCAGAATCTTAATGGTATGACCGCGTAACGAAAGAGCCTTGGCAAATTCAAGAACCTGCCGGGCTCCGCCTGCTGCAATACTCAGGTCTTCATCACAGAACAGAAGAATGCGCATGGTGTATCGGAACCTGCCGGGTGGCAAGCCATTCTTTCAAGCGAATCGTGAGGTGCGTCCAACTATAATCCTGCTCAATGAAACGACGGCCCTGCGTTGCCATATGAGATTGCCGGTCCCAGTCGTCCAGTAACGCCACCACCGCCTCAGCCAATGAGACTGGATCGTCAGGCGGAACCAAGGCGACTCCAGCCTCAACAGAAAATATGGCAGAAACTGAGGGAATCGCGCTGGCAATCACAGGCCTTCCGCAAGCCAGGTAATCAAACACTTTGACCGGAGATGTTTCTCCCCTATCTCCTCGAAACGGAGCCACGCAGAGCGTCATCGCACCGATCCAGGCCGGAACATCCCGATAGGGTATCCTGCCGGCCCAGGTAATGCACGAAGTCAGTGCCAAGCGTTCTGCTTGCTGCTTCAACTCTGGCGCGGCTTCTCCATCACCAACTAACAGAAGATGCACAGATGGTCTCGTCCGCCTGATGATGGCCATCGCATCCAATAAACAATGCAGCCCTTGATAGCGATAAAAGCTCCCGACAAAGCCGATGTAGTCCCTCTCAGGGTCTAACCCAAGTCGATGCCGACATGTCCCTGCGTCCTGAGGAGCAAATAAGCCGGTATCCGTCCCGCTCGGTACTACGGCCACTCGCTCAGCAGCAACTCGATAACGGTGAATGACGAGATCACGCAATCCATCAGTCAAGACAACCACCCGATCGCAGCGCCTGAGCGCAAACGACGCCAGCCAATGTGTGAACCTCCGCTTCAGCCCGCGGTCGGTCTCCGACCAATCGGGCACCGGCTCCCCGTTCACTTCACAAACACACTGAGCTCCGACGAGTCTCGCAAAGAGCAACGGATGAGGGCTGTCCATCCACCGGTAATAGACGATGTCGGGTTTCGACTTGCAGGCTTGCACAAGTCCGACGAGACAGGACATTACCGCATAGGACAGCGGCCGCAAGACCGGCCAAGAGAGGAGTGGGATCGGCGCGATCGAAAATCCGCGTTGAAGCAACGAGGACCGGTATCGCGGGGGGAGCACGGTTACGCTGTCGCCTTGTTCGACGAGCTGGCGAGCCAACGTCCAGAGCCGGACGAGCCCGACGGGATCGGATGGCGCGTCCGGCTCATACCAATAACAGAAGATGAACCATCTCATGCCCGCGCTCGCTGAAGGGTACCGGCCGTTTGCTCCGATGTCAGACGTGGCAAGATTATGACGAGTCCTGCACACAGCCAGAATGGCTCCATGATACGAATGATGATGAAGGTATTGGCTCCCACGCCATGCGCCAGCATGGCCACCATGCCAAGCAGCAACCCATGGGCCAATCCTTTACAGAAGGGATCCTGTTCCGACAGAAAGGTCTCCCGTGCGCGTCGCCACAAGCGGACGATCAGGAAAATAAACGCGACCAGTCCGGCGAGACCCGTTTCGCCGAGAATCTTGACATATTGGGCGTCTGCCCAGGCATAGCCGGTCACACCTCGCCCGAGCAGAGGACTATGGAGCCAATCATTCAGCACATACTGCCAGGAACGCAGCCGCTCAGTCGTGGAAAGATCCAACCCGACCTGTCCGACTTTAATTTCACCGCCGTACTGCCGCCCGAAAAATGTCTCGTTGACGCGGTTTTTCACATTGTCAGGCACAACAAACGGCAGGGCCACGGCGAGCAGAAGCATCAGCGCGAGCACACCGGGTCTCCGCCACTGCGTCGCAGCGACAGCCAGCATCAAGACACCGGCAGCCAGGTACGATGAACGAGACAGCGTGGCCATAAGCGCGAGACTGATGAACCCCATCAGCAGCACGAGTAATACACGAATCGGATTGGACTTCAAGTGGAGAAAAAGGCCCATGACGATGGCCATGATGAAGACCAGATACCCGCCGAGGGTGTTGGGTTCGCCGCTCTCCCCTTCAAACGGCGCACTCGCCCGTTGCCCGCTTGGGATTTGAAGAATCGCATAGACACTGATAACGAAGCAGATGGCAAGCAACGCTGTGACCAAACTGACGACCTGCCGTTTGGTCGACACATGATTCACCACCATAAAAAAGACGAAGAAATATTCAAAGTATTTCAGGATGAAGAAGAATCCCGTCAGTGGACGAACCCGCCCGGCGATGACGCCGATGAGCGTGGCGAGCACACAGGCCAGCATGTAGTAGGCGATGGGACGATTGAGTGGCGTCTCGCGAATGAGGGCCAGATCGCGATAGATAATCGTTTTGACCAGCCAACTGAATCCGATAATCACCAGCAGGAGATCGTCCACACGCAATGAAAGATCACGCGCCCCGACGCCTCTACCGTCCACATGACCGACCGCAATTTCCGGAGAGAGCAACATGGAAAAGATGAGAAGGAAGAGCGCGGCGGGAACCGAGGTAAAGGCGATCAGGACGATGAGAAAACCGAAGACAACCTGGATGCCGACCATCGGAGTCGTCAGAGTGAGGCCGAACGCGAGTACGGCGGCCAACACCGAAACGATGACGGCATCTTGCGATTTTACCAATGACGCATGCATGGGATGTCGGCTCCTCACAGGATGCTGAAACAGTCCGCCAGCGGCGTTCTCGCATCGTTCTGCCCCTCAACGTACCCCAAGGGTACGCCTCGGATCTTCACTCGCGGCGGCCTTGCTGGACAGCGTGTTTGAGCATCCCGTGAGACCGCTCTCCCGATGTGCCTGATGTGCGGACAAAGAACACTCTCGCACCCTAACATTGATTTCTACAGGCGCACCTTCCTGATCAACGATATTCGTAACGATAGACACCGTAATCCGGCGTGACTTCGGACTTCACGTTCGTCAAGACGATGCCCATCACATTGGCCTGCGCATGGTCCAGGAGGAACTTGGCCCGCTTAAGGGCGTTCCGACCGATTCGGCCGACTTGGTAAACCAGAATCGTTCCATCGACGCGCGAGCTGAACGCGACCGCATCTGTGACCGGAAGAATAGGGGGAGAATCGAAGAGCACGAGATCGTATTCCTCATTAATCTCATTCACGAGTGTCTTGATCTTGTTCAGGTTGAGGAACTCATTCGGATTGCCGACCTCAGACCCGCTGGTGAGAATATGCAGATTGTCCAATCCCGGCGTGCTCATCACACGATCGAATCCCATCGAGCCGAGCATCAGATCCGTAGCGGACCGGACATGGTGACGCCAGGACGTACTGCCGACCAAGGCATCCGCCAGCCCTGGAATCCGTTCGAGTCCCAACCGTTGATGTACAATCGGCCGACGAAGGTCGGCGTCGACGAGTAACACTCGTTGTCCTTCCTGAGCCAGTGTGATCGCCAAATTGGTCACACAGGTGCTCTTACCCTCTCCAAGCCCGGCACTGGTAAAGAGGATGGATTTGACCTTCCGATCCATACTGGCGAACTGAATATTGGTCCGTAGCGACCGCAGACTTTCAGACAGCACAGACTTCGGATCGATCAAGCAAATGAGTTTCGAGAAATTCTCCACGGACGACGCAGAGGCATGGGCAGGAAGCGCCGCACGGGCTGCCTCTTCCATTTCTTTTCCGTCGAACTGCGGAATAACGCCCAGGACCGGCACCTTGAGGAATTCCTCAATGCCTTCGATCGTCCCGATCGAGGTATCGAACGATTCGCGTGCAAACGCGACCACGATCCCGAGAAAAATCCCCATGAGCGAGCCCACCATGAGGTTCAGCTGCGTATTGGGGGCATTGATCGGTCCGCCGGGCATGATCGCAGGCGCCACGATCGTGACCTCCTCGATCTGTTCCGCACTCTTGATTTGTAGCTCTTGATGCTTGGCCTTGAGCGTCGCCAACAGGTCGGCGTTGACTTTCACCTCACGCTCGAGCCGGCTCATTTGAATCGCCGCGCGCGGGAACTGCAAATACCGGCCGCGATAACGATCCCGCTGTTCCAGCAATGTCGCCTCGCGGTCTTGCATGGTCTTGAGCTTGGCTCCCAGTTCAAGGACCATCTCGCCTCTCACGTTGTCGATCTTCTTCTGCTGTTCACGGACTTGCGGATGATCCCTAGTGTAGTTGATCAGAAGGGTGTTCCGTTCCTGCATGAGGTCGAGGAGGCGTTGATTCAGGGTCGTGAGCAGCGCATTCTGCTCCTCCGTAAAGATCCGGCCGGTTGGATTGCCAATCACCGCATCGGTTCGATTGAGCACCGAGATCTGCCGCTCGCCTTCCGCCCGCTTTCGCATGACCTCATTGTGCTGTTCTTCCAGCTTAGTGAAGGTCTCCAGCGCAGCGCGTGCCTCATCGGTCAGAAAGACCTGGCCCTCGCGTTCACGAAAATCCCGAAGCGCATCTTCCGCATTGTTCAACTGTTTCTCAAGCTCGGCTAGCTGCTCCTCGACAAACCGCCGCGACTCCATCACCAGGCGATTCCGGGTCATGATGTTTTCCAACCGATAGGCATTTGCCACTGAATTGGCCGTTTTCTCTGCCGTCTCCGGTTGATCCGAGGTCGCCGTGATACGGATGATGTTTGTATCACCTTCCCGCTGCGTCTTAATCTCCTGCCCAAGGTTATAGACCATGTTCAGATAGACCGCCGATCGCTTCTCTTCCACCGTTACGCTGGCTGACACCAGCCCTAATTCCATCGCCACGCGCTCCATCACGGGGAACCCCCGAATAAACTCGGTCTGGGAGTTGAGATCGTTGGCGTTAGAAAACGACATGGTCTCGATCAGCTGTTGGGCCACCGTACTCGTTCGGTCGAACTTCACCCGCGCCGACGCTTCATAGAGCGGACTCGGCTTGAACATTTCCGAAAAAATGAATGTGAATAACACGACCAGACCAGCCGCCAGCAGGATGAGATACTTCCGTTTCTTGACGATCAGCCAGTAGTCGATGACGTTGAGTTCGTATTGGGCCATAGGATCAGCGTCCTTCTCTCATCTCGCTTGTGACGATCAACGCCCTAACAACGTGGGGATAATAAATGCCGGATAGAATGGCGCAATCCCAGCCGAAATGATCGGCATGATCATTTTCCCAGCTTCGGAGGCGTCTCCCAGATGTTGGCGCGGCACAAAGACGATATCGTTTTCCTCCAACGCGAGATTCCTCGTCATATCGCCATAGGTAAATGCGCGCGCGAGATCGGCCATCAACATATTCGGCTTTGAGAGGTCGCCGCCTCGGATCACCCGAACTTCTTCCATCAATGCCGTCTCATGATACATGTCGACTGCGGAAAGAGCCTGTAACACGGTCATATGTCTCGACATGGGTACCATCCCGGGCTTCTTCACATCCCCGAATACGAAGACACGCTTGATCTTTAATACCTTTTTCTTCAGCAATACTTGCACACGTGGCTGTTTCATGTAGGGAATCGCCGCTTCCTTGACGCGGGCTTCCGCCACGGCCGCGGTCATGCCTCCGACATCCACTTCCATGAATCCCACAGAAATTTTTCCGTTCTCACGGACCACGCTGGAGAACTTTTCCTCTCCTGCGCCGCGACGAATCACAACCTCGAGCGTGTCACCAGTTTCAATGGGAGTTTCCGCCGTCGGAACGGTTTCATCGGCATAGACATCCCCCTTCGGCAACGGCGGGACCACCGCGCCAGAAAAACTGATGGCCGATGGAGGCAACGAAGAACTCGCAGGATTGTGGCATCCAATGAACGCCACCGCGAGGATCGAGCCGGCTCCCAGAAGGCCCATGAGATGCCGGGGTATGAGCTGTCGCACGTTCTCATCTCCTTATGTTTTATCGCGACTCAACCGATAACGAACCGATGGGCATCACTTCCACAATGTGAAGGGACGTGTCAGCCCGCAAGTCCACTGTCTTTGATACCGGTGACTGACCAGAAAACGCCTGTTGCGAGATCTGTAAAATCGGACGCAACGGGTACTGGCGATTCAGTTGAAACACGGTCCCGGTTTCCCCGGTATTCAAGCGAACGGCCGTGCCTAAGGGATAGATCGAAAGTTGATCGATCAAGGCCTTCAGGAGATGGTGCGGAAACATCGTTTTGGCTTCGACGAGCAATGTACGAATTGCCCGGTGGGGGGCCCCTCCACTTCGATTGGGCCGCACACTCATTAACGCATCAAACACGTCTGCCAGCCCGATGATGAGCGCGACTTCATCGGTCTGGTTCCCCACTAGCTGACTTGGATAACCGCTGCCGTCCCATCGCTCATGCTCTTGCAAGATGATCTTTCCTACCCATGGATAGACATCTCCTGCATCCTTGAACAGACGGGCTCCATGCTGTGGGTGCTCCCTCATCTGCTTACGCTCTTCCTCGGTCAACGTCCCGGGCTTATACAGGATCGAGTCAGGCAGGACAAACATGCCGAGATCGTGCAGCAATCCGGCCAAAGCAACCTGTTCGAGCTTCGCCTGCTCATACCGAAGTGCTTCCGCAATCTTCACACTCACAATTGCGACGTTTACGGCATTCTTGACGAGATAATCACCGGCTTCTTGCTGCAGAACAGCCTGTACCAGCTTGTCATGAGCGCCGATAGACGCCACGATACCGGATGCGATTCTGGCCATTTCATCAAGTGGCAAGAGCTGTCTCGCCTTGACCGCTCGTTTGATTCCCTGGAGTTCCTGGCATGCCCGCTGATACCAATCGATCTCTGTAACAGACGATGTCAGTGTGGAGGGTGAAACAGGAAAGCCAGTCGGCGCAACCGAGTGAATGGGGCTTTTCGTATCAGGACCGAGGGCGTCCTGACTTGACTGTGCTCGAAGAAGATCGGTTAACCGTGTCACTTTTCCCCCGGCCTCTCTCTCATGCTCAGATATGCCACATGCGGTTAACGACTATTCGCCCGTCTCCCAACAGGAAAAGGCGTGACTGGCTTCTCTTCCATTTTGGCGAACTCTCGTTCCAACATCGCCCTGATGAAGCCACTGGTGGTGTATCCCTGCTGTTTCAGGTTATCGAGCTGGGTTTTGAGATCAAGTGGTAACTGAATCACGATGCGTACGAGTTTTGGCATACCCTAGCTCCCTTAAAAATAGACACACAAATCCTAAGCCACCACGAATGAATGCACATGCTATGCCTTGCTAGCAGATGATGAAAAATGAACAAAATTGGAGTCTTATGCTATGAAGTCTTCCCTGAGGGTAAAGAAAGGGACGAAATTCGTCTTGCCCGGACGTGAAATGTGCAACCTCCCATGCCCTCGGGCGGACCTGAGAGTCTGCAACAATGGTCAGGCCTTCACGCCATCCGGCAGGGTGCGCATTACCGATCGCGCCACTGAGTCCACAGCCTGGCCCAATTCGCCCGTTCACATGCCCACAAGCATGAAGCGCTGTTCGTCGGCTGCCACACCAAGTCGCGTGTTCGATGCACATGAAGCGCCGCCTCGGAGATTCCGCCGTCAAACCACACCCCACCGTCTCGATCCGTTCGCAATACCAGGCTCCCTTCCTCCTCATACGCAGCAAGAACGGCTGCAGCTGGGTGCCTGTAAGAATTATGGCGGCCAGCTGAAAATACAGCATACTGAGGATGTACCGAGGTCAACCATTCGCGATTCAACGAACTCACCGCCCCGTGATGAGGCACCTTGAGTACTTCGATCGGATCATGAGGCGTCGATCGCATCATTCTCGACAAGCCGTCTCGCTCGACATCTGCGGCAAAGAGCATGGTATGGAGACCACAGGTCAGGCGCGTCACCACCGATCGATTATTGAGCCCATGTCCGCCCGCCTGGCTATCGTGGAGCAGTACATCAAGAGGCTCTTCCGCTGAGGGGTTGAGGGCCACCATCCGACAAGGGCCGGATGACACAACCTCCAGGCCTTCTCTGGCCACCCCTTCTTGTAGGCCTCGAAAAGCCAACGACTGCTGCAGTCGTTGATAAAATAGTTCTGCCCGAGTCTCTCCCGATCCCCAATAGTGCTGTACGTTGAAATGGCGGACCACCCAGGCAAGGCCTCCGACATGATCAAGTTGGGGATGCGTACCAACGACTTGGTCGATGGTGCGAATGCCACGGTTCCAAAGAAACGGAGCGACTACCCCACGGCCCATATCGAATCGCTCATACGTCGCCCCCCCATCGATCAAGACGACCTGACCGTCAGGCAGCTCGACGACCGCGCTATCACCCTGACCGACATCAAGAAATGTGACTCGGAAGCGATCCCCATCGGGAAACATTCGTGGAGACCAGACCCACCAGAGCAATACCAGCAGCACTCCGGTACCGATACCCCATCGTATTGCCACCAGGCCTACTCGTTGCCACAACAACACAAGACATCCATAGAACAGCACTACGGTAAGCACCGAGGGTGCCG
The DNA here is from genome assembly GCA_039916745.1 of Nitrospiraceae bacterium. Classification (GTDB taxonomy): domain Bacteria; phylum Nitrospirota; class Nitrospiria; order Nitrospirales; family Nitrospiraceae; genus Palsa-1315. The sequence continues at coordinate 6,101 of JBDSKU010000421.1, read as the reverse complement.
CCACATGCCATTCCCCACCAGGCAGCATTGCCACCACACGAACCGCATCCACGAAGGATCCGAGTAACCATTGATTCAGAGAAACCATGGGCAGATGCGTTCCCCCAACCACGATATGCCAGATGCCTGCGGCCAGTCCGATTGGAACCAGTAGAATGCCCATCACCGGAACAGCCAGCACATTGGCGAAGACACCGAGCCAGGGCAACTGATTGAAGTAGTAGGCCACAAGAGGAAGCGTGACCAGGGTGACCACTCCACTCATCAGCATCGAGTCTCTCCCCCATTGAACGCAGGTCTTCAGGAACGACGGCGCGGCTGGCGGCTCCTCTACATCGGCAGCGGGTTGCCGAGAGAGCCATCCGGCAATAGCCATGACGGAGGCAAAAGAGAGCTGAAAGGAGATATCGAACAGCGCCTGAGGATCATGCAGCAGGATCACAACCGCAGCGGCAGAGAGGGCATGGAGTAGACGGCGCTCCTGACCAAGCCAGATCGCACTGAGCCCGACAGCCACCATCAACAGCGAGCGCATCGTCGCAAGTTCCGCCCCGGCCAAGCAGGCATAGCCCGTCACTGGAATAATAGTACATATCGCAGCCACGCGAGTCGGTGTGATGCGCCGGGATAGCGCTAGCAACCAATCAGCAGGCAACACCATGATCACCCATCTAACGACCGCAAAAATGAGTACCGCGACGAGTCCTAAGTGACTCCCTGAAATAGACAGAAGATGGACCGTCCCGGTCACCATGAACTGATCGCGCAGGTCTTGATCCAAGTACCCTCGATCACCGATGATAATGCCCAGATAGAGTCCCAATGCCGGTTGTGGAAGGGTCTGCAGCGCGGCGAGCCGGATACGGCTCCTCCACCGATCAAATTGATTCCAGATCGCCCACCAGGCATGCGTGCGCCCCGACTCAAAAAGCTGCACCGCCTCAGTTCCTATCACCGTACCGGTAACATCGATCCCTTGGTGCTCAAGATAGACCGCATAATCGAATCCACCAGGATTCAATGACCCGCTTGGAGGGCGCAACCGAGTCTGAAAACGGATCCGGTCCCCTTGAAAGAAGAGTCGATCGGGAGTCCGCCAGGTCAACCGAACATGCCCTATTACCCCTAAATCGCCCACAGAATCATCCGGTTTGACGATCATCACCAGTCGATCAGGCGACTGTTGCACCGGTGCCACAATACGACCGATCACTTGGGTCATCGTATCGGAAGGGGGCTCGACCATCGGAGCATGCACCGGCAGGCTTACGGCTAGACTCCAATAGACGACGCCTGCTAAGAGCGCGCCGTAGAGCCCTATCGCCTGGGGACTGGAGAGTCGATGGACACGTTCGAAGAGAGTGCTGCCACAGGCAGCAAGAAAGAGGAGGCATGAAACGAATAGAGGGAAATAGGAAACTCGAGATCCGACGAAGAGCCCGATAATGAATGCCACAGTGAGGGACGGCAGCATAAGCCTCCCTCAACAGGAATTGGGGAAGACGACAACTCTACCCTAAATGCGTCTTGACGACGTCGACCAGCCGATTGGCCACATCACGAATCGTATCGTCACGTTCCCCTTCGACCATCACCCGCAACAACGATTCGGTCCCGGAATAACGCACCAATACGCGTCCGCTACCATTGAGCCGCTGCTCACTGTCACGAATAGCCTGTTGCAGTTCAGGAACTGTATCGAGTTTTGGTTTCTTGGTCACCTTCACATTGAGTAATACTTGTGGCACCGCCGTCATGGCTTTGGCCAATTCTGACAATGGCTTGCCCGTGCGCTTCATCAGCGAGAGAACTTGTAACGCCGAGAGTAACCCGTCACCGGTCGTATTATGATCCAGGAAGATGAAATGGCCCGACTGTTCCCCTCCGAAGTTATACCCCTCAGCGGACATCCGTTCGAGCAAATATCTGTCACCGACGGCAGTCCGCGCGAGCGTAATACCGGCTTTCGTCATGGCAAGCTCCAGTCCGAAGTTGCTCATGACGGTCCCCACCACCGTTTGCTTCGCCAACTGGCCCTGACGATGAAGGTCCAGCGCCAACATCGCCATGATGTGATCGCCATCCACAACAGCCCCCTGTTCGCAGACGAAAATGGCGCGATCGGCGTCGCCGTCCAAGGCGATTCCAATATCGGCTCCCTGCGCACGGACTACCTCTTGCAGCAGTTGTGGGTGGACGGCTCCACAGCCGGCATTGATATTCATCCCATCTGGTTTATCACCGATCACCTCAACCTTCGCCCCGAGCTCTCGCAACACCTTTGGCGCAACCTTATACGCGGCGCCATTCGCACAATCGACCACCACTTTGATTCCCTGAAAATCGAGCTCCTTCGGCAACGAACGCTTGACGAACTCGATATACCGCCCTTCGGCGTCGTCGATTCGATAGGCCTTCCCGATGGCATCGGCCGTCGGCCGAAGATGGGCAATCTCATTCGAGACGATCAATTCCTCAATACGCGCTTCCATCTCATCGGGCAACTTCAATCCATCGTTGGAGAAAAACTTGATGCCATTGTCCTGATAGGGATTGTGCGAAGCCGAGATCATCACCCCTGCATCGGCGCGAAGACTCCTCGTCAAGAACGCGATCGCCGGAGTCGGCATTGGACCGACCACCAACACATCGACACCCATCGAGCAAATCCCGGAGATCAACGCCGACTCCAACATATAACCGGAGATGCGAGTATCTTTGCCGATGACGATCTGATGACGTCCCGCCCGGCGCATAAACAAGTGCGCCGCGGCCCGTCCCAGCTGCATTGCCATTTCGCTGGTCATCGGATCAAGGTTGGCCACCCCTCGGACTCCGTCTGTGCCGAATAATTTACGCATGTTGAGCTTTCGTAGATACGGTCGTTTCCTGACTGATTGCCACGGTCACCTGCATCACCTCTTTCATGGCACGCACATCATGCACGCGAAGAATCCCTGCCCCTCGCTCGACTGCCATCGCCACCGCCGCCGCCGTCGCCCACTGACGCTCCTGAACCGGTCGGTCCACAAGCTGTCCAAGAAACGCCTTGCGTGACACGCCCACCAGTAAGGGGCATCCAAAACATGCAAACCGGTGTAATCCGGCCAACAGCGTAAGGTTATGTACGAGCAGCTTACCAAATCCGATGCCAGGATCAAGCACGATTTGTCTTCGCGCCACTCCATGAGCCATGGCGAAACGAATTCGCTCTTCGAAAAATGCGGCGATCTCCTCAACCACATTCTCGTAACAGGGGGCTTGCTGCATCGTCTGCGGCGCACCTTGCATATGCATCAGAACGATCCCAGCTCCCGTGCGGGCAATGACCTCGACCATCGCAGGATCACCTCGTAAGGCGGTTACATCGTTCACCAGCACGGCCCCTGCATCGAGGGCCGCCTGTGCGACAGAAGCCTTCGAGGTATCGATGGAAATCGGGACCGTGACGGCTCTTGCGACAACAGTCACCACGGGAATCGCACGACGGAGTTCTTCTGCCTCATCAACGGGATCAGCGCCAGGACGCGTAGACTCAGCTCCAATATCCAGGAGATCGGCGCCTTCTTCCTCTAATTGAATGGCATGGGCAACGGCGGCCTCCGCATCCAAATAACGACCGCCGTCCGAGAATGAATCCGGCGTCACGTTCACGACTCCCATCATTAATGGCCGGCCAGGAAATTCGATCAGCCGATCCTTCGCCTGCCTCGTCAATGCCCTATGATCTAGGACCACACGACTACGCCTCCACGTATGTAGATCGATCACGCGGTTAGAAACAGCCATTCATCGTAGCCGCAGCAGGATACATGTCACAGCTGACCACCGCGAGAAGAAATTCCTTCTCGCCTATTGTCTTGCAGGTGTACTGTCCGGGACTCCAATGCCCTGAGATGGAGTCCCGGAATCAGTGACTGATATTAGGCAGGAACTGTTTGAGATGTGGACTGCGTGATGATCTGATCGATATCGGTTGAGTCGAGTACCTCTTTCTCCAAGAGTGCTTCCGCCAAACCCTTCAAGCTGGCCATGTGCTCTGTGAGCAACCGCTTCGCCCGATCATAGTTTTCCGTCACAAGCCGTTTGACTTCCTGGTCGATCTCCAACGCGATTTGGTCGCTGAAATCACGCCGGCTCCCAAACTCTCTCCCGAGAAATACTTCTTCCTCTTTCTTGCCGAATGTCAGAGGGCCCAATTTTTCACTCATGCCCCACTCACAGACCATCTTTCTCGCAAGATCTGTCGCCCGCTCAAGATCGTTCCCCGCTCCGGTCGTAATATGCTTCAACACCAACTCTTCCGCCACACGCCCACCCATGAGAATGGCGAGGTTGTTGTACAGAAACTCCTTCGAGTAGTTGTGCCGGTCATCGGTGGGGAGCTGCATCGTCACACCCAAAGCACGGCCTCGTGGGATGATCGTGACTTTATGCACAGGATCCGTTCCAGGAATCAGCTTGGCGATCAACGCATGCCCGGCTTCATGATAGGCCGTCGTCCGCTTCTCCTCATCGCTCAAGATCAGGCTCTTCCGTTCGGCCCCCATCAGCACTTTGTCTTTTGCCATCTCGAAGTCGACGACTTCCACTTCTTTTTTATTCTGTCTCGCGGCCCAGAGTGCCGCTTCATTCACCAAATTCTCCAGGTCGGCCCCTGAGAATCCAGGTGTGCCACGTGCAATCTTTTCCAGCTCCACATTCGTGGCAATCGGAACCTTTTTTGTGTGCACCTTGAGAATTTCAGTGCGGCCTCGCAAATCAGGCCGATTAACGACGACTTGCCGATCGAAGCGGCCCGGCCTAAGCAAGGCAGGATCCAGAACATCCGGTCGATTGGTCGCCGCGACCAAAATGACACCTTCTGTCGTATCGAATCCGTCCATCTCGACGAGCAATTGATTAAGCGTCTGTTCACGCTCGTCGTGACCTCCGCCCAACCCCGCTCCACGCAGTCGGCCAACGGCATCGATTTCATCGATGAAGATGATGCAGGGCGCATGCTTCTTCCCTTGCTCAAAGAGATCGCGAACACGGGATGCGCCAACGCCGACGAACATTTCCACGAAGTCCGATCCGCTGATGCTGAAGAACGGCACACTGGCTTCGCCGGCAATCGCCTTGGCTAACAATGTCTTTCCAGTGCCGGGAGGACCGACGATCAAGACACCCTTGGGAATACGTCCGCCGAGCTTTTGAAACCGGCGCGGGTCCTTCAGAAACTCAATGATCTCAAGAACTTCCTCCTTGGCTTCATCGACGCCTGCAACATCGGAGAACATCACCTTCTTCCGCTCCTCAGTCAGCAGGCGAGCGCGGCTCTTCCCGAATGAGAGCGCTTTGTTGCCCCCCATCTGCATTTGCCGCATCAAGAAAAACCATAGGCCCAAGAACAGGACAAACGGCCCCCAGGTCACCAGGAACGTAATGTACCAAGGGCTTTCATCCGGTGGCTTCGCCTCAATCTGTACGCCCCGTTCCCGCAACACCTTCACCAACTCAGGATACTCCACCGAATAGGTGCGAATACGGGTCTTGTCTTTCAGCACGGCACTGATATGGCTCGATTTGATAATGACTCGCTCGATCTCACCCTTGTCGAGCTTGGCCATAAACTCACTAAAAATGACATCTTCTTCAGGCGCATGAGTTGGTACGCTGAACAGGTTGAACAGCAAAATCATGAAGAGGCCGACGACGACCCAGAATAGTAGATTCTTTGCCCTGGAATTCATCCAGATCTCCTTGTGGATGGCACGCTTAATTGGTGAGAAAAACCATGCACTTTGATGATGCTACCACATGCCCATTCATACTGACAACCGTACGACAATACGCTTACTCTTGATCCTCCTCCACATCCAACACGGCTAGATAGGGAAGGTTTCGATACTTCTGTTGGTAATCGAGTCCATACCCAATCACATACTTATTGGGAATATTGAACCCCACGTAATCGATGGCAACGTCGATGGTCCGTCGATCGGGCTTACTCAACAGCGTGCAGACTTTGATCGAGCGAGGTTTCTTTTTCGCCAAGGCCTTGACCAGATATTGAACGGTCAGTCCGGAGTCGACGATATCCTCAACCAACAAGACAT
>JBDSKU010000420.1:0-3372 GCA_039916745.1 Nitrospiraceae bacterium | reverse complement strand
TCGGCGGCGCGCACAGACTTGGTGCTCCTTATTCGTCGCACCGTGCGCCCCAGAGGGTACGCCTCGGCCCTTCACTCGCTGCGGCCTCGCTGAACGGTTTTCTTGAACAGCCTGCAGGAATATTCTTCCGCCTTCCCATACAGCCAAACTGTCGAGTGTCTAGCTCGGGAAACCGTTCCTCGAATCCTCGCTGCTGCGTACTAGATCTCGGCTACTCGCTGCTGCTCGAACGATTTCCAGTTTTGCCATTCCCCGCCTGGAATAATCGTATTGCCCACCAGGCACTGGCCTGAAAACCGTTGCACGATCACATCGGCCAGGAGCGAAAGCACCTGACCGATGTCGCGGCCCTGTACCCCACGGACCCGCAACACCAGGCCGAATCCTGGTCCATCGAGCGGTCCATACAACATGCAATGGACCCCTGTGGTATCCCTTGCGTCCTGCATCGAGACCGGCAGCAGATCCCCTTCCCACTGAATGGACGCATGACGTCCTGCTGACAGCGCGGTGGCTTGCCAGGTACAGGGCGTACCGGCCACAGCCAGTTCCGCCAAGAGCCACGTCACCGTCGGCCAGTCCGGCATCTCACTTTGAAAGGTCCATTGCGCCACCTGCTCCAACGACAAGGGCTCAAGGCTCGGCGCCGCCACTTCTTCCAACTGCGCTTCGTCGCACACCACATAGAGTTCGCCCTGCGGGTCGAACCAGAAGCGCAATTTCCCATCGGTGAACTCCGCCTGGATAATTCCAAGCGTCGAGCAATCGGCCCCTTCCTGCTCAAACATGGAGAAGTCCGTCACGCCGGTCATTGTCATTTTCGCCACACGAGCCATCTGACGACTACGATAGCGGATCACGACAATGACCGTGGTCCCTGCCAACACCTCGCGGCCCGAGGCTTCATCCAACAACCGCCGCTTCGATACCTGCACATCCGTCACATAGCCGCCGCGAAACCCGCCGGTGTGGCCAATGAGCCACCGCACATCTTCGATATTCACCACCTGATATTTCATAGGATTATGGTTTGCAAAACTTTCGAAGGTGCTAAAAAGTCCGATCAACCAAGATGCACCAAGGTTTGCAGGCTACTCAAAATGCTCCGATAGCGAGGCCGCAAGGGGAGCAAACACCGGAGGGGTACGTTGAGGATGCTTGCGAGCCGAGAACGAAGCTAGCGGGCATTTTCAGCAGCCTGCCAGGCTAGAATAGCGGCTGTTGCTGTTTTAGCCCTTCAACCTGCCGCACCAACTCTTCTACACGATCCTGCAAGCGGGCATTCTCCAGCCGAAGCAGGTCCAACCGATTCAAGAGCTGTTCTTGCTGAATCTCTGTCCACTGCAACGTTCGCCGCAAGCCCTCCAGCTCCAGCTGCGTCTGTTGCTGTTCGTCTGTCTGAATTGCCATGTTCCTTACCTGCCCTGCAAAGAGAACATCATGTGCCTAGTATAATTCTTGGGAGCGCGGGCGTCTATCGCGACCTTCGTCAAGGTTTGAGCCATGATGGAATGCGGAGAGGGGCAGCGCACCTCATGGAGGTCCACTTATCTCAGAAACGCACAGAGACTCAATCCATCGCATTGAGATTCGATGACGTCGGGGGTAGTTGTAGCAAAACGGAAGGAGAAACGGCTAGCGCTCGCTGATCGGACTCCACCAGGACACGACGGGACGCTGAGGCCGAGACCGAATCGTGGCGGGTGCTTCGTAGGACCAGCGCTGATCCAGTCCCGCAGCTCGACAGAAATTCGCCGCGATGGCGGCTTCTTCAGCCCCTTGATTCACCATGACACACAACCCGGTAGCGGTCAGATTCGACGCAATTCGAGAAAAAATGGCATGAGGCGTCAACAGGGCAAGCGGAAGCCGCCAGGCCAAGACCGGCGCTGTGGTGACGAACGGATACCAGGCCGTCACCACATCAGCCTTCTGATCGTACTGCGCATAACTTGAGACGACAAAGCTGGTCTGCGGGAGCCCCTGTACATAGCCCTGTGCATAGTCCCAGCGGCTATAACCGTTGGCATAGATGCGATAGCCTTCCACTTCCACGCCGGTCAGCGCGGAAGGGCGGAAGAACGACTGGAGGACGCGCGCGTACCAGAAATTACTTGAGCCCACGTCATGCACGACAACGCCAGCCGGACGGGGCTGTCCCCATGCCGTCCAGGCTTGATTCAAGATATCGAGGTACTCGTAACTCTTCAGGGCAGTGCGCTCCTCACAGTATCGTTCGAATCGCACGGTAAACTTGCGTCTCAGAAAGGCAATTCTCGCTTGTTGACCATCGGCAAGCGCTGACAATTGGATGGCCGGCCGTTCTCGATAGATCCCGCGTGACCAGCGAAGTCTTTCCCCTAGCCGATACCAGAACGCGTGGTACCCCGAACGCAGTCGTTGGCGAAATGTATAGCAAGAGGGGGCGCCTGTGCCGAGAGCCGAAAACATGCCGACAGACTCAGGAACAGCCGTATCGATGACATTCTCCATAGCTCCTTGTCGGTCACATGACCGGGGAGCTAAAGAAGGGAAGAGCAAGTGCCCACGAACATCTATCCCGTCCACTCATCATTTCGCTTGAACCAACTCTCAAATCAGGATAATGCTCAGAATGTTGAACACCTAGCCGAGGCCTGAGAGGTGCCAATGCGCGCGGTCTGCCTGAAACATGTTCCCTTTGAAGGGCCTGGAGCCTTCGCTGCGTCGTTGGCCAACCACGGCTGTTCGCTCGACTATCGCCTTGTACCAAAGGATGGCCTCCCCCCGGACCCTGGCGATCTACTGATCATTATGGGTGGGCCAATGTCCGTGAACGATCCCGATCCATGGATCGCCGAGGAGACCGCCTTTATTCGCTCCGCACTGCTCGCCGGTACCGCCGTACTCGGCATCTGCTTAGGCAGTCAGCTCATGGCCAAGGCCTTAGGCGCGACAGTGCGTTCCGGCAAGGCGCTCGAAATCGGGATGACCAAGATTCGCCTCACAAAGGATGGTCAACGCGATCCCCTGTTCGGTTCCTGCCCCAGGACCTTCGACGTCTTCGAATGGCATGGTGAGGTCTTCGATCTGCCGAACGATTGCGTGGCGCTGGCCGATTCTGACGTGGCTCCGCTGCAAGCCTTTCGGTATGGCACTCACGCCTATGGGCTCCTCTTCCATCTGGAAATGGAAGAGACCGGCATCGACTCGTTGTGCCGCGAATGTGCGCCGGACCTCACCAAGGCGCGCCTGACCGCCCAACAGGTGAAAGACGCGGCCCTTCCCTGCCTTCCGCAACTCCATCGGATGGCCGATAGACTTATCAGCCATCTTCTCTCTCCTCAGCGTTGATTGCTAGCGCCGCTCTGAAGTACTCTAAGCAATCTCGTA
>JBDSKU010000419.1:0-8846 GCA_039916745.1 Nitrospiraceae bacterium | reverse complement strand
GGAAACGGGCCACTTGGTCTTTGCCACACTCCACACCTCCAGCGCGCCGAAAACCGTCGACCGCATCATCGACGCCTTTCCCCCGAATCAACAGTCTCAGATTCGCACCCAAATCGCCGAAGCCTTGGAAGCGGTCATCACGCAAACCCTGCTGAAGAAAAAATCTGGCGGCCGAGTCGCCGCTCTCGAGATTATGGTCGCGACGACCGCGGTCCGGAATCTCATCAGAGAGGGCAAGTTGCACCAGATACCAGGAATCATGCAGGCCAGCCAGAGAGACGGTATGCAAACAATGGACATGGCACTCATGGATTTAGTCACCCGCGGAGTCGTCAACAAGGCTGAAGCCCAATCACGCAGTATGAATCCCAATCTGTTTGCGTCCGCGTTGGGCGGCGCAGCCTAAAAAACTTATCCGAGGGAACGGGGAGGGGGGAGCGCAATGGATGTTCGCAGTCTCTTAAAAGTCATGGTGGATCAGGAAGCGTCAGACCTCTATCTGACCGTCGATTCAGCTCCGGCCTATCGTGTCCACGGTTCGACACAACAAACCGATGCGCCGCCGTTTACCAACGAACAGCTTGAAGCCCTCGCGCTGGCGCTGATGCGCGGCCAGCAGCGTGGGGAGTTCGAGGAAAAAATGGAGATGAACCTGGCTCTCTATTACAAAGAGCTCGGTCGTTTCCGTGTCAATATTTTCCGGCAGCGAGGAAACGTCGGCTTGGTCTTCCGGCATATCAAGGCCGAAATCCAGACCGTCGAGCAGTTGGGCCTGCCCCCGATCGTAAAAGACATTGCCATGACGAAGCGCGGGTTGGTGCTCGTCGTCGGAGCCACCGGTTCCGGAAAATCCACCACCCTCGCCGCCATGATCGACCACCGCAACACCGTCCATCCAGGCCATATCGTCACGGTAGAAGACCCGATCGAGTTCGTCCACAATCACAAGCGGTCGCTCATTACACAACGCGAAGTGGGCTTCGACACGCTCTCCTTTCAAAATGCGCTCAAGAATACCCTGAGGCAGGCACCGGACGTCATTCTGATCGGAGAAATCCGGGACACCGAAACGATGGAAGCCGCAATCACCTTCGCGGAAACCGGACACCTCTGCATCGGCACACTCCACTCGAATAACGCGAACCAAGCCATCGAGCGCATCATGAACTTTTTCCCGGTGGAGCGGCATGCACAGATTTATCTCCAGCTCTCACTGAATCTCCGCGCCATCATCTCACAGCGACTCGTGCCGTCCATCGACGGAAAGCGGGCTCCAGCACTGGAAATCATGCTCGATACGCCTCGCATTAAAGACCTCATCAAGAAGTCTGAAGTCGATTCGCTCAAAGAGGCGATGGAACAGGGAGTGGAGGAAGGCTGTCAAACCTTCGATCACGTCCTGTTTCAACTCTACAAGGAAGAACGAATCTCGCTCGAACAAGCCTTGATCAATGCCGACAGCGCGAATAATCTCCGGCTCAAGATCAAGATCGAAGGGCTGAGAGGAGACGATGCGGTGAATGCACTCCTCGACAAGAAATCCGGCGACGCGTCAAACAGTGCCTTTAAAATACAAGGCGGGGCCTCAGGGAATGTACCCCCTCTACGAAAACGATAGTCCTACACCTTGCACGAATCCGGCAAGAGCCATCGCGATTACGGTGCGACGGGCATTCCTTGCAACTCAAGATACGAGGCAATTTTCTCCAGCGCGAGCGCGCTCAGTTTCGCGCCATACCATGTCGGCATTATGTGATCAGGATATCCCGTCACAACAAACACCCCCGGCTCGATAACCGATTCGATCACATATTGATGCACCGACTGTGCATGGCCCCGGTACGATGGATCGACCAACCGAAGAGGCCCCGTGGCTCCTAACAGGAGAGGTGGCCCCACGCGTCCATCGGCCCCCGAAATACCAGGCACGGTGTGGCACACCGCGCAACCAGCTTTCATGAAAATTTCCGTGATCGGTTCGTCTCCTGTGACGAGCGGAACCATGTCCGACACAAGGGCTGCCACCGATAGGGCGGGCGACGGCGTCACCGAAGAGGAATTGCTGGAGTGGAGTGCCCACAGGGCCCCCAACACCAGTGCAATAATGATAAGAGGCGTAATCAGTCGTTCAGGCATGGAATCGTTTACAGAAACAGTCTGGCAGGGTTGTGATGCAATGAACCATTGTGACTGATTGAACCTGGCATCCTAGATATCGCCGACCTTCGCCAGCCATACCAGGATAACCTCACTCACTTCGTCACATTCATCGCACAGCGAAATCCGATCGTCCGATCCTCATAGTCTGCCTCAGCTGAAAACCGTGCAGTCACGCGCAAGGCAGTCGGCAAGTCCGCCCACGACCCACCCCGGAGCACTCGCTTTTCACCAATGGCTGGGCCTGGGGGATTCTTCTCAGAGGTTTTCTGATAATAGTCGCGTCCATACCAGTCAGCCACCCATTCTGCTGCGTTCCCAGCCATGTGAAAGAGACCAAAAGGACTTTTCCCGCCCTCTTTCAGCCCATGCCGCACACTCATGCCCTCAAGACCGCTGGTGACCGCCACCAACGTGATGGCTTCATTCACCCACAGGCCACGGTTATAATTCGCAATATCAACGAAGGGCTGCATATCTCCCCAGGGGTACCGGCGCCCGTCGGTTCCTCGCGCCGCCTTCTCCCACTCAGCCTCCGTTGGAAGCCGTTTCTCTGCCCATTGGCAATAGGCGGCTGCCGACTCCCACTTCATCCCCGTCGCAGGCCGATCCCCCACCGTCGTTGCCGCCTCATCGTCCCAGGTTGGTGGAAATTCGCCCTTTCCTGATTCCAAAAACTTTCGATAGAGGCTGAGAGTGACCTCATACTGATCGATGAAGAAGGCATCCAGTGTGACGCGATGTTCAGGCCGCTCGTTTGGGAGACTGTCATTACTTCCCATGGTGAATGGGCCAGTAGGGATGAGAATCATCGGAGCACCATCCCGCCCTCGACCGGCCTCGGACGAAAAAGCCTGCCCACCCTTCAAGGACGGTGGCTCTGCCGCTTCAAGGCAAAGGACCCCTGCCAGAAGGCTCAGCCCTGTCCATACCATCATCTGTTGCCCCTTCATCACCACCTCCATCACGGCAGCACGCTAGAAGCAGAAGTAGTCACCTAGCTACTGCAGTCAGTGTATCCAGCTCAGGAGGCAAACTCAACAGAGGGAAAGAGTTGAAACTGCAAGCCAGCAGCGACAGAGAAGAAGATAAATATGGTGTCCCCAACGGGATTTGAACCCGTGTTACTGCCTTGAAAGGGCAATGTCCTAGGCCAGGCTAGACGATGGGGACGAAACGGGATCCGCAAAACGAGCTGGATTCTTATCATACTTCCGACTCATGTGTCACTAGAGCCCGCCGAAAGCCAGAGGGCTGGTCGCGTTTCCGCTCAGAGTTCGGTAGGATAAACCCTGCCGAGGGCGTTGAACCTTCACCCGGTAGAGACCCAAGGAGCACGACTCATGACCAGATCCAAATTCGCATCCTGCACATCGATCCTGCTCGTCGCCTGCGGCCTGCTCGTTGCAAGTTGCGCCCACGATACCTATCAGGAACGGGCAAGCCTGATCAAGAATCATGCTGATACGTTTTATGACAACCTGAAAACCAATCGCGTGGAATCTGCGATCCGAGCCAACGAACAGATTGAAGCCATGGCAAGCCAGATGGGAGACACCGTCAAGAAACGGGCTTCGCAACAAGGCACGACGCATGTCGAGCGCGAATTTGCGTTGATGAAAACTGCCAATGAAGCCGCGGCCACAAACTGGCTCGCACTGGGCCAATACTTCGCCATCAAGCGCCAATACCCCCAAGCCCGCGCCACCTATCGACGCGTGATCGATACCTATACGAATCCCACAGACCAGCCATATCGGGAACAGGCTCTGCGCGCCTTGAAAGATTTGGACATGCTCAACCCACCCACGCCCGCCACGACGAACCCGTGAACGGCAACCGTCTCCTGCGCCAATTCACTGGATTCATTCTCAGCGGGCTCCTGTTGCTCAGCTGGGGCTGTAGCCATCGAATTCACGTTACCCCTGCCCCCCCAGCTGTGTTACCGACCATCATCCCTCAATCCCTCTCTGTCGTAGTCCCCTTTCTCGCCTTGGAAGGAGCCGACCATATGCCGGGCATCGCCTTGCTGGAGTGGCCGGCACAGGACCTACGCGCCGCCACGATCGATTACATCCGATCGCGCCAAACCTTTGCCTCGGCAGGCGATAGACCGGCCGATCTCACCCTGACCGTCAAAGCCTGGCTGGCGATGCGATCCAGAGGCAACTATCGCTACAGTCTGCGCTTGGAATCAGACCTTGGCCCATCGGGTAAACCGCCGATCAAATCCTATTTGGTGGAAAAAGAAGCGATGGGGTCAAGCGTTCGGTGGGTCACGTCTTCAGATCAGAGCCCCATCGCAGAGGCTGTCCAAGCCGCGCTGGACGACCTGCTCACGCAGATTGAAGCCGATTACCTGTTGTATCGAAAAGGGCTGCGCTGAGGAGATACGGGACTAGGACGATTCACGCGCCAGAGCTTCTGGCGCGTGTGACCTAATTAGCCCTCCGTTAGGAGGGCCGAGACCGTCGGTCTAAAAGACGCATCGCCAAACCTCCGGCCGCCAGGCCAGCAGCAAAGAAGGCACCAATTATCCATAAGGACGGAACGCTCGTTCGTCTTGGCTCACGACGGCGAAGCTCACGATTAAGATTCGGCATATGGGATTCAGCCCCGAGCCATTCATCCTCAGACGAGCCGTTCTTCACGGACATGGCTGTTTTTCCTTCACTCATCGTTCCCCTACCCCCTTACCAATACATGCCAACTTCGCACGAACAGCAAAGAGACAAACTCTAGGCGATACGTGACCGGGAAAAGTTGGCCCAGGCCGCATTGACCTGCGCGACCGGAGCCGCCTCGTATTCATGGCAATCCAAACGAAGCGAACGATCCCCGAACGACGCGTTCAAATAGTCGCAGTGGTGCGGCCGATCGGCGTTGTCATAGTGATTGGGGCGAAAATACTGACAGGACACACACATCCGTGCGACAGAAATCTCACCCTGTTCCTGGAGGCTGCGAATCACCTTCACCAGGGATGTAAGGAGAAGGACTTGCTCCGGTGACGAGAGGGTGTCCGTCGCCGTTGCCAGCCGATCCGGCATACCGGTAGAAGGAGTACAGGACCGATTCCCTTTGGCCGTCAATTGCGCCGTCACCACGCGTCCATCACTCGTGTCTCGCCGCCGTCGTACCAACTGCTTTCGCTCGAGCGTCGCAATGACTTCCGACGCAGTGGGAAGCCGGACGGCTAATTCATTGGCCACAGTCGAGACGGTGGCGCGCTGGCCTGGCTTGGACCGAAGAAGAGTGAGGACCTGTCGCTGCAATGGGCCGAGACCTGCTCGACCTTCACGTCGCCATGTCCGGCTTTTCATCGCCAGCCCAATCTTCTCCAAACCAGCCACCAACTGAGTGGTCATTGCAACCGCATCCTGCAATGACGATGACTTCTTCCCGCTATTGAGTACGCGCAATTCAGCCATGGGACCACCTCCTTAAATACCAGGATTCCAAAAGTGTAGTGTCCTCGCTATAGCTACGTCAAGGTTTCGCGGATCCAGGTAGTGCATCAGTTTGAAGTGGCCTCGGATTTTTCGACCAAATCAATAATATCGCTAATTGTCCAGAGATGATCTGTCACCCCTGCGGCCATGGCAGGCGTAACCCTCAGTGTCTTGTGAATCCGCACGAAGTTGTAGTGCATGTAGTGTAGAGCGACTGAGTGTGCATGGTTCTCGATCTTCTTTGAGAATGCATTCGTGAGCCTGGTAAAGCGCCGGATACTCATCCGCATGGTCAAGTTTTGACGCTCTACAAATGAAGTGCTGACACAGCACATGTCAGGATCGCCCATCACCTTGGCCTTCTTGATCCCGATACAGGCAGCGGGGCTATACCGCTTCTGTCCTTCCAGCGTGTCACCATAGATCTTGATGAGCTGCGCGAAATCCACGTCACTGCCAAAAGCGGCATCGACTGCGACGAGATAGGGCTTGTGACCATCTGCGGTGATCTGGACACGGTTCGCTAACCGGCTCGCCAGATCTTTCACGAACTCACAGGCTGTGATGCTATCACGGCTTCCAATGCGCCAGGAAGGAACTAATTTGCTGTCTGCATCAATGGCAACCCACGTCCATACATCTCCAGCTTGCCCCTGTTTTCCGTCAGGAACATTCTTCGCTTTCGCATACACGAAACTCCATATCTCATCGAGCTGTAGCCGCTTGCAGGTCAGGTTGCGGAAAGCCTTATCCTGATAGTCCGCGCAGACTTTCGCCGTTTCAATAAACAGCTTCGCCACGGTATTGAAGGCCACATCAGCAATGCGAGCCGTAGCCCTCATGCTGTTACCTTCAACCAGCAGGTTGAGAATCTGAACGCGCTTGTCATGGGTTAATTTGTTCATGCCCATAGTATATGCACCCTTGTGCTTACTGTCAAGCATAAACATTCAGTTTAGATAATAAGCGATAGATTCACTAGCTACGCACCAAAGTCTACGCCCTCAGGAGACGTAATGGGGGACGAGTTACAGTGGGTGATTGAGCGAGCTTGTAGAGGGCCATAAGCTCAGCTGGCCGAGCTGCTAGAACCTTGGAAAATTCTTCCATGTCGTAACCGTAGTGGGTGCGATGAAGTTCAAGAATATCCCGCAAGACCGTAGCTTCTTCCGATGCAAGATCGAGTTCGGATGGTTCACGACGTCTATAGCCTCGCTGAGCCATTTGCACCCATAGAAGTTTTGCAATCGAGGCAGGAACTTTCTTCAACTCAGTTGCTCTATACAGCAGAGCACCCATGGAAACACGCCAATATGGCTTCAAGGCTGAAAGTCGATCGAGACTAATCCTAGTTAAATGTGGAGCAATATCCTGCTCTGGCATGAGGAATGAAGCCGCGAATTGGTTTGCCTCAGTTTCCATGTCAGCGTTTGGCACGTCATGCATTACCAAGTGACCAAGTTCGTGGCAAAGACTCATCCGTTCCCTGTCTGTGGTTAGGCTTTCATTTACAAAAAATAGCGGTGGCAAGTTGGGAACCCATCGACCAATCGCATCAATCTGAGGTGTGCCGAATGGATATCGAACAACTATTCCACCTGCGTTTTCAATTAATCTAATAACATTGGGGATCGGGCCGTCCGCTATTTGCAGCATAGCCCGAACGGCTGCTGCGACTTTATGTGGACGACCACCAAACTCATTCAGGTCAAGGTGGTGTATTTTAATCGGTGGCAAATCCACTGAACGCAGCAGCCGTTCAATGTGAATCATAATAATATTAATTTGAGCGTGGACGCGCGCAATTACTTTGACGGATATATCCTGCCTGCGTCGGTGAAAGAATTCACCAAGGCTTGGTCCATATA
This sequence comes from Nitrospiraceae bacterium, assembly GCA_039916745.1. GTDB lineage: Bacteria > Nitrospirota > Nitrospiria > Nitrospirales > Nitrospiraceae > Palsa-1315. The sequence continues at coordinate 1,369 of JBDSKU010000419.1, read as the reverse complement.
AAGTATCTGTTTGGAAGAAGAAATTTTCAGGATAATCGAGAGCCTTTGCGATCTCGCCAAGAATGGATTCAGTCGTAGGCTTAACTCCAGATTCTATTTTAGAGAGAAGAGCTTGAGACACGCCAATGATCTTGGCAAGTTCAGTCTGAGTAATTCCTCTTGACTCGCGGGCGAGCGTAACCATTGATGGATTTACCGTTTGCTGGGACATACGTTCTATTTCAATCCCTGTGACGTGCCCGTCTCTGAACTATCAGAGCGTTTAGGAGTCACAGTTGGTTTTGGAGAATCGTCTGGTGACGTGGCCGGCGGGATGGGTCCTGGCATTTGACCGTATTCCATTCTCATTTCATAGGCCCAATCTACGCTCTGCCCGTCTGGACGAACAATCCAGCTGGCTGAATTTAACAAGGCAGCATTATCTGGTACATATCCTAGCTGCAAACTGGTTATTTGAGGGCTAAACAAATCTCCAGTGACCATCTCGCCAAGTTTATGAGCCAGGAATGCAAGCGTAAGCTGGGTTTGGTTTTGGGCTATTCTCAATTTCTTGCTAAGTTTATTTAGCCTAATTCTGTATTGCCCGATACAAAGCAGAAACAGACCCTTCTTTTGAATCCAATCGCCTGGAAATAATTTCTTTGCAACTTCGATTAGGCAATCGTTAATACCACAACGTTCCGTCTTGATAGACATGGCTGCCCGTTGCATCTCATAACGAGCAGCATACAAACTCAGACCTTCTGGAACAATTCTAGCCAAGTTCAGTTCATGTGGTTGGAGATCGTCGGGAAGGGATTCACGGATAGTGGGGTTCATCGGGGTCTGGCCTCCTGTGATAGCCAGACGATAACACAGAAGAACGGATTATTCAGTATAATTATTCCAAAATTATGACCTCTGTAACATTATAATTTATTGTCATTTTTCCACCTTACGTTAGCAGCATTTTTGGCTATTTCCTTCCTTTTCTTGGCTGAAAGAGCTTCAGCCCTAGCCTTCCCACCTTTCTTGCCCAAAGCCATGGCCGCAGGGTCTTTCCCGCTATTATCTGGCATGTTCTTGGAGTCATCGGCTTCTCCGACGCTAAGATCGACGATGAGCTTGCCGAGCTGGTTAGGGTCGCGTGGTCGTTTTGGTTTTTGCATACCGCTAAGCATGCCACAGGCGCGGCATATTTTCAATTCCCCTTCAACCGCAAACTCTGTCAAACTGATGCACTACCCGGATCCAAATGACCAGTCCCCACCATGAGCGGGGGGAACACCCACACGCAACCGGACAAAGCCCATCGATCTGCAACATGAAGCCACGATTTGAACGGCGGTACCGACCGACAGACAGACAGACAGACAGACAGACAGACAGA
>JBDSKU010000418.1:0-5092 GCA_039916745.1 Nitrospiraceae bacterium | reverse complement strand
ACCTGCACGAAGACACTCTTCCCATTCTCCTGACTCATGGGCTCTCCCTTATCGCCCGCCGTCAAGAGCTGCACCGCTCGCCGCTCCGTATCGTCTTCCGGGGCCAAGCGCCCTTCAAGGGAGAGGGGCTGAGCGGTGCTCACCTCCCACCCGCGAACCGCCGCGTTCACGAGGAAGAGCGTATGTTTAGACGCACTCCGCCGGCTGAATTCTTTGAGCTGTTCAAACGTCACGGATTTGGACACGTTCCCGATCTGCGCATCCCAAGGCACGAGATATCCCAGTTCCTTGCCGTCAAGATCTTGCGTCATCCCGGCATGACCGACGAAATAAAGCACAAGCCGATCATGCCGACCGACCTTGCGGGGCAAAAAATCGGAGAGCGTCTGCTGCAGACGGCGAAAACTAACATCCTTGTCGTAGAGTTCCACGACTTCGTCGAAGCCTAATTGGCGGAAGGATTGAGCCACTGCCTTGGCATCTTCAATCGCGCCTGGAATCTTCGGAGCCAGAAGATAGTTCTCCACCCCGATGATGATGGCCCATGACTTGTAGTAGAGCCCTTCCGGCTTTCCCAGTTGGGCAGTAGCCGGAGTCGGGCAAAACATCGGCACTAACAAGCAGGTGAGCAATACGAGAAGGAGTGGCCGCGATAGGGGGGGCACGATAGACAACATCAATGATTCCTGCCTCAACGTAGTATAACGCGTAACACGTTGAGCCTACTCTCGCCTTTGCGCGACTGTCAAGAACCGGAACACCGAGATCTCGGATGGACCGAAGGCTACCAGCCCCGCGCTGCAAACTCCCTCTCCTCTACCAAAGTATGGTTGAGTTCCCCCCTGCCCCTCCAGCATAATAACGCGGTTCTGCTTCATACCTCGACCTGAAGGAGTTATCCCAACTATGTCAGAGAATATCGATACCCTCCTCAAGGAAAGCCGGGTGTATCAACCGACCGCTCAGACCAAAGCCGCGGCTCATATTCAAGACTACGAGAGCGCCTATAAGAAATCGATTGCCGACCCGGAGGGCTTCTGGAGCAACGTCGCCAAGGAGCTTGAGTGGTTCTCCCCCTGGAACAAAGTCCTGGAATGGAACTACCCCTGGGCCAAGTGGTTCGTCGGCGCCACCTGTAACATTGCCTATAACTGTCTCGATCGTCACGTCAAAACCTGGCGCAAAAATAAGGTCGCCATCATCTGGGTGGGTGAGCAGGACCAGGAACGGGTCATCACCTATGGGGAACTCTACCGACAGGTCAATCGTTGCGCGAATGCGCTCAAGAAACTGGGAATCACGAAGGGTGATCGGGTTACGATCTACCTTCCCAAAGTTCCCGAACAGATTGTCGCCATGCTCGCCTGCGCCCGTATCGGCGCGATCCATAGTGTGGTCTATTCCGGATTCAGCGCGCCGGCCCTTGCGAACCGCATTCAAGATGCCGAAGCCAAACTGGTGATTACGGCCGATGTCGGGTATGACCGAGGAAAAGTCCTGAACCTCAAGACTGTGGTCGACCAAGCCGTCATTATCTCCCCCACCGTGGAACATGTCGTCGTCCTGCGGCGGCAAACCCCTGGCATGGCGTTGTCCTCGCCGAAAGAAGTCGACTGGCACGACTGGCTGAAGAACGAGAAGGCGGTCTGTGAAGCCGAACCTCTGGATGCTGAACATCCCCTCTATATCCTGTATACCTCCGGTACGACCGGCAAACCCAAAGGGGTCGTCCATGTCCATGGCGGCTACATGGTCGGGACCTACATCACGACAAAATATGTCTTCGACCTCAAAGAAGACGATGTCTATTTCTGCGTCGCCGATCCTGGCTGGGTCACCGGCCATAGTTATATTGTGTACGGCCCCCTCCTGAACGGCGCCACGATCCTCACGGCAGAGGGCAAGCCTGATTATCCAACACCGGGCCGCTGGTGGGATCTCATTGAGCGCTACGGCGTCTCGATTTTCTATACGACTCCCACTGCCATTCGCTTGCTTATGCGGTATGGGGAAGACTGGCCCAAGAAATACGACCTCTCCACCCTCCGCATCCTGGGCAGCGTGGGAGAACCGATCAATCCGGAAGCCTGGGAATGGTTCCATCGCGCAACCGGTGGGGACAAACCGATCATGGATACCTGGTGGCAGACGGAGACAGGATCGATCATGATTACCCCCCTGCCGACCGTCCCCTTGAAGCCAGGGTCGGCCACCAGACCCTTTCTCGGCATCGAAGCTGATGTAGTGGACAGCGCAGGCAACAGCCTCCCCGCTAACGCTGGCGGCTTCGCCGTGATCAAGAAACCCTGGCCTGCAATGATGCGGACCATCTACAAAGATCCGGAACGCTACAAAACCTACTGGAACACCATCCCGAACTGCTACACCGCCGGAGACATCTGCCACAAAGATGAAGACGGCTACATGTGGTTCATGGGCCGCGCCGACGACGTGATCAAAGTAGCCGGCAACCGGCTCGGCACCGCCGAAGTAGAAAGCGCGCTCGTCAGCCATCAGGCCGTGGCTGAGGCGGCAGTCATCGGCAAGCCGCACAAACTCGTCGGCGAATCCATCAAAGCCTTCATTATTTTGAAACAGGGGGAAGTGGAGAGCCCGGCATTGATCCAGTCAATCAAGGATCAAGTGATGAAGGAGTTAGGGAAAATTGCAGTGCCGGCTGAAATCGACATCGTCCCCTCGCTCCCAAAAACCCGTTCCGGGAAAATCATGCGGCGGGTGCTCAAAGCCAAGGAACTCGGACAAGATCTTGGCGATATCTCGACGATCGAAGATTGATTCAACCGGCTTCAAGACCGGTGATCGATGAGACGTCTGTGCACTCTGCGAAGGAATCGGAGGCCGGTCATGAACACAGTCATTGGATCTAGAATCACTATTGCCATCGGAGCGATGGCCATCGTCTTCGTCGTGATCGGTCAAGCCGGTAGCTGGGCTGCCGAGCCAATCAAGCAGGAGAAGAACGTCAAGAAGCCTGCCCAAGCACAAACAACCGTGAGCGCCAAAAAGTCACCCGCCACGAAATTCGCGTCGGCAGAGACGGCCGGGAAAGCCCAATCCTGTTACGGTGAAGCGCCAAGGCTCGATAAACTCACACCTGACGAAGGAAAAGCCGGTGACAAGGTCACCATCATCGGAACCAACTTCGGCGAGGCCGCCTGCTTACGCAGCGTCTCCTTCGGTCCTGGTCATCCAGCAAAGTTTCAACAGACCAACGACAGCATCACGACGACCGTGCCGAGCGGCGGGAAAAAAGGCATGGTGCTCCTTACCGTCACCACCGCTTCGGGAGAAAACTCGAAACCGTTTCTGGTGAAATAGAAATGGGACGGCCAGCCTGGTGGTCGTCCTCCTGCTCGCGGAACGCGCACCTTCAGATGGTGCTCGTTCGACGCGCGCACTTGAGGATCGACCAGGCTGATCTATGGAGAGAGTAAGAGAGAGTGGGAAAGGGATGAGGACACGTCGGACATGAAACGTAAGCCGGGCGAACCGATCTATCTCAAGCGTCACATGCTGGGACTTGCCCTGGCTCTGCTTGCCTCCTTTCTATTGCCGCTCCTCTATCACCGCTTCATCGACCCACTGAGCTTTTCCAGCCGCTTTATCGCCGGCCTGTTCATTGCCGTAGCTGGAGCCATCGCGCTGTATTTCACCTACCGGGCTTCGGCCCAGAATGAACCCTAGCGCCAGAGATCACTCCCCACAGGATGCTCAAAAAGACCGTCCAGCAAGGCCGCAGGCAAGTCGAAACCGGAGGCGTACCCTCGGGGTACGTTGAGGATTTCGATGAGCCAAGAACGAAGCCGGCGGACGTTTTCAGCATCCTGCTATTTCTTCTGCTCCGGCTTTTGATGTGTCCACGCCAGAGGAGTGATCGCATCGGCAAGGTAGGCCTGCCCGAATCCTAGAACCACATGCGCGTCCTGGAGCCGCAGTTCCCAGAGTGAGAAATCCGCAAAACCGAACATCATGGCCAACTGGGGAAAACGCGCCAGATACCGCTCTTTCACTTCCGCATAATTCGGTGCATCAGCATTCAGCAACACCGCCTCACCCTGAAGATTCATCCGCCGGAGGGCCGAGGGATTCTTCTCCGACCGATCCGGCTCCGAGACGAACAGTCCGACGCGGGTATCCTGCAACAAATGTCCGGTATGCAACGCCAAACCACTCACATGAATATAGGCGCGCGTCCACTGTTCGCCAAAGACATAGGGCACATGCGACCCGAACGGCCGCCCGTTTCTGAGCGTCAGCAAAACCCCCGTACGGACCTCCTCGGCTAGCTTGGCCCACGCAGCCTGCACCTCTTCATCCGACAGTGCCGAGGACATTGCCATAGAAATACCCTCCCGGTTACACCATGATACACATGGTTCGAGACTACCACCTCTTCTCGATAGCAACCAGGCTGACCTGACTTCCTTCCGGAATCTTCTCTGTCCGAGTCGAGAACACCTAACAGCTATGAACAAAATCGACCCGCTCTGCCAGTCTCCAACTGACCAAATGAGCATAAACCCTATGATTTTTTCCTCTTGACACCTGAGTCATACTTCAAAAGCTGTGCATAAGTCAGGTCTCCCGTGCGACAATCCACATTCGGACTGCCGCTTCAAGCATGAAATCACTTAGTCCTGAAAAAAATCCCACGGCTGGTAGTAAAACAGTTAAAATACCCGTCAAGCCACAAAATGTTGGGGGTTCGTTCGGCAGGCCACAATGCCTACTTTTCAGGCAATCAGCTCGCAACTCTCTCCGTATCAGTCATTTCGTAACCAAAAGAGTGCTTGTCCACAGAGTTGTCCACAGAAGTTGGGGAACCAAACCATAGGCATTAACATACCTGAAACATCACATCTCGATATTGTGGATAAAGGACTTCTAAAAAAGAGGTTTGGCTTTAGTGAGGCCTACTTCTTGGGGGACTTCTTTGTCGATTTTGGAAGCGAGGATTTTGGAACCGCAACTATCCGAGCTAGTACCGCCTTGAACCGCTCAAACGGCGTTTGTATTGTATCCGTCTGAGTGGTAGGTTGCGGCGCGAGTTTCTTTGACATGGTTCTCTCCG
>JBDSKU010000417.1:0-6482 GCA_039916745.1 Nitrospiraceae bacterium | reverse complement strand
GCATCGACCACCGCCACCTTGCAACCCGTGCGGATGCCGGGGTCGAGGCCCAGCACGGCCTTCGGGCCCGCAGGCGCTGCCAACAACAGCTCGTGCAGATTGCGACCGAAAATCTTGATCGCCTCGGCCTCCGCTGCTTCGCGCAACTGCACCAGCAGTTCCACTGTGAGATGCAGCTGCACCTTGTTGCGCCAGGTCCAATCGCAGACGCTCAGGAGCCACGTATCTGCGCGGAGGCCACGGTCTTCGATGCCGACATGCGTCGCAATGGTCGCGATGCAGGGATGCGGTACGGCGGCTTCGAGCGCCTCGCCCAGGCCCAATTCTATTTTCAACACACCCAGCGTGCGGCCACGGAACAGCGCCAGCGCGCGATGCGAAGGAATGGTGCGGATGGTTTCGGAATAGGTGTAGTAATCCCGGAACTTTTCTTCCTCCGCCGTTTCCTTGCCTTTCATCACGGTGGACGTGACAACCCCCTGATCCCACAGGCGGGTGCGTAATTTCGCGAGCAGCTCGGCAGTCTCGGCAAACCGCTCGACCAGAATATCCCGCGCACCCTCCAGCGCTGACTTTCCGTCCGGCACATTGATGGCCTCAACACCTTCCGATGCAGGCTTCACGTTCAAATACTTCACCGCTTCCTGCTCAGGGTCGAGCGTCGGATCGGTAAACAGGGCATCGGCCAACGGTTCTAATCCAGCCTCTCGCGCAATCTGCGCTCGCGTGCGCCGCTTGGGCTTGTAGGGCAAATAGAGGTCTTCCAATGTTTGCTTGGTCGCAGCGGCTTCAATGGTGCCGCGCAGTGTATCCGTAAGCTTCCCCTGCTCCTCGATCGAGGCCAGAATCGCCGCACGGCGTAGCTCCAATTCACGCAGATACAGAAGCCGTTCCTCCAGTGTGCGCAAATGGGTATCATCCAGGTTGCCGGTGACCTCCTTGCGATACCGCGCGATAAACGGCACGGTCGAACCCTCGTCGAGCAGGGCCACCGCGGCCGCGATTTGGTGCGGTCCCACCCCTAGCTCCTTGGCGATGAGCGGAATAATCTTGAGCAGTGCCGTATCTGGAACTGATTGTGTCATTGGAGAAACCATCTGTGTCCGTTACCGATCTTTCTGAAAGCGGCGTCGCGCTGAGGGCTGGCCATTCGGCGTGACGCGCGTTTTCTGGTTAGGGTGCGTCCATCTTCGTTATTGGCGTGGCGACGATTCTACTGCTCTCGCGGCGATGAAGCGCACACTGATCCACGACGTGGTGCGTCGTATCAAGGCGTGCCCAGCGAGGAGGTAGGCCGGAGGCAAGTCTACTGCAAAACCCTCCACGTATCCACCAGCGAGGCTCGAAAGATACCACGCCGCCGAACCGGAGCCGGTAGCCATCCCGCCCCACGGATGACACGTGCACACGACAACGGTTGACCGCTTTCGGCGGGATGGAAAATCGGCAGAAGGCGGCTCCCGGCAGAGTGTGTGAACGCAGACCAGGCCTTCAACATCTGCTCATCCCACGTATCGTCCCCTGGAAGGGGGGGGGATACAATCGCGTAAACCATAACAACAGCCGCCGCATACACATCGCAAAAATGCTATAGTGCAACTTGCATCCTGGGCCTAACACCGCCAGCCGAAGATTCCTTCCTGGCGTCTTCATAGAAAACTGGTGACGCCGTGACTCGAAAACAATTATTTTCCTTTACGTTTTTTGCCGTCGTGCTCTTACTCACGTGGCAGATGGGCGTCATCCTCAGCCCCTTCTTCTATCCGATCATGTGGGCGGTCATTCTCACGACAACCTTCTATCCCCTCTATCGAAAGCTCCTGATCCGCTTGCACGGTCGAAAGCATTTGGGGGCCGCGATCATGACTATCATGGTGATGTCGATCGCCGTCTTGCCCGCGGTGTACCTGATTTTTTTAGGCATTAACGAGGCTATTCAGGCCTATGACACGGCGGCACAGTGGTTTCGTGAAGGCCGCCTCCGCGAACTCGGTGAGTCAATCTCCCACATACCGGTCATCGGCCGGGTCAGCCATGAAGTGTTTGGCCGTCTTGTCTTGTCCAATAGCGGCCAGCTCGAATCGTCCGTTCTTGAAGGTGGGAAAGCGGTCAGTGCGTTTCTTCTTGCGCAGGGCGCCGACCTGGCCAAGAACGCCTTGCTGTTTGTGACCGATTTTATGGTCATGGTCTTTACACTCTTTTTTCTCTTCCGCGATGGCGATCATTTTTATGAGACTTGTTATGAAGCCATCCCTCTTGAACCTGACCACAAAGCCAAGATTTTCGAGCGCATGAATGGCACGATCGTCGCGGTCATGCAGGGAACATTGCTAACGGCCCTGGCTCAAGGCACCGTCGCCGGACTGGCCTACTGGGCGCTCGGAGTACGCTTTTCCATCTTTCTCGGCACCTTATCGGCCATATTGTCATTGCTGCCGTTCGGAGGCACCGCGCTGGTCTGGATCCCCGTCTCCCTCTATCTGTTCTTCACCGGCTCTATCGTGAAAGGGTGTGTCATGATCGGCGTAGGTGTCGGACTCGTGGGACTGATGGATAATCTCTTGCAGCCGTTTCTCATCGGAAACAAGGCACAACTGCCAATGCTCTTTCTCTTCTTTGCATCACTGGGTGGATTAGCCTACTTCGGATTATTGGGCCTCTTCCTCGGCCCCATTATTCTGGCGGTACTCTTAGAAACTTTCCGTATCTATCAAGACGAATTCCAGGATCATCCGAGCGAACTGCTCGTCAAGTGACAGATCGCGCTAGGCTATCATTGTCCCGGCTACCGACACCGGCATAAGACCATCATCCTTCGCGGCCACGCTGCGCCGTACAGAATGCATGCCCAAGCACCTGAACAATCCGCCCCCTCCTGTCTCCTTAGCCGTCGCCGCCTTGGGGGTGGTGTATGGCGACATCGGCACGAGCCCGCTGTATGCCCTCCGTGAATGTTTCCACGAGTCGCACGGGCTGTCGGTCACCCCCGAGAACGTACTGGGCATCTTGTCCCTGATCATCTGGTCGCTCGTGGTGGTCGTGACCGTGAAGTATCTGCTGTTTGTCATGAAGGCCGATAACGGCGGCGAAGGGGGCATGCTTGCGCTCATGGCGCTCAGTCAACGTTCCCACCCGGTGAACCCCCGCTACGGGCTGAGCCTGACCGTGACGCTCGGCTTGATCGGCGTCGCCTTTCTCTACAGCGATGGCATCATCACACCAGCCATTTCCATCCTCAGCGCGGTCGAGGGCCTGACATTGGCCACCGATCTATTCAATCCTTACATTCTTCCCATCACCGTCGCCCTCGTAGCCATGCTGTTCATAATCCAGCGCCGTGGTTCGGGGATGATCGGAAGCGTCTTCGGTCCCATCATGCTCGTCTGGTTTGCCACGATGGCTCTGCTCGGCCTCAACAGCTTGATCCAAACCCCCACGGTGCTGCTCGCCGCCAATCCACTCTATGCCATCGAGTTTCTCATTCAACATGCCGGCATCGGCTTCCTGGTACTGGGCAGTGTATTTCTCGTGCTCACGGGCGCCGAAGCACTCTATGCCGACATGGGCCATTTCGGGCGTCGACCGATACAACTGGGCTGGTTTTGTGTGGCGTTGCCGGCCCTCCTTCTCCAATATTTCGGCCAGGGCGCCTTATTGATGAGAGACCCCGCAGCTCTCGCCAATCCCTTCTATCATTTGGCCCCAGTGTGGATGCTCTACCCCTTGATCACACTGGCGACCATCGCCACCGTCATCGCGTCGCAAGCCATGCTGTCCGGCGCCTTCTCCATGACCTTGCAGGCGGTGCAACTGGGCTACCTGCCGGCGCTGCGGATCACCCACACCTCCGCCGAGCAGCGCGGCCAAATCTACTTTGGCGTGCTGAACTGGATGATGTTCATCGGCACAGTCGGTCTGATCCTCTCGTTCGGATCGTCCAGCAACCTTGCCGCGGCTTATGGCATCGCCGTGTCAGGCTCCATGGTGATCACCACCCTGCTCATGTATCGAGTCGCTCACGCGCATTGGAAGTGGAGTCCGCCACTGGCCGCGCTCACGGTCGGTGTCTTTTTATGCATCGACCTCGCCTTCTTTCTCGCGAATGCCCGGAAGATTCCGCATGGCGGATGGGTGCCGCTCCTCCTCGGCGCGGCAATTTTTACCGTGATGAGTACCTGGGCGCGAGGTCGAGCGATTGTGGCAGATCATCTTCGTGCGCAATTTCCTCCCTTGGTCACATTCGTCCACGACGTCTTGTCGACCATTCAGTGCAGGACTGCCGGCCAAGCCGTCTTTTTATCACAATATCCGGATGTCACCCCTCCCGCTCTCCTGCAAAACATCAGACATAACAAATCGCTTCACGATCAGGTCTATCTTCTTACGGTCCTCATCGAGCACGTGCCGTTCATTCCGGCAGAAGGATCGCTGGAGATCACCGTGATTCAAGACAACATGTTCCAGATTATGGCGCGATGCGGTTTTATGGAACCGCCGGATATTCCGCGCATCCTCAAGCAACTTGCGGCACGCGGTCATGTCATTCCGCTCGAGGAGACGACGTTCTTTCTCAGCCGGCTTACCTTTTTGGCGACGCCCAAACCAGGGATGGCCATCTGGAGAGAGAAGATCTTTGTCTTCTTATCAAGGAATACCCAGCGAGCCAGTTCCTATTTCCACATACCGGCAGAACGGGTGATCGAGATCGGACTTGTGCTGGAGATTTGAACGCAATAGGCCTCACCTCTTCGCCCACGACGGCTTTACGGGACGGCCTTTTGAGCAGCTTGCACGATACCTCCCTGTCACCCTGAACGTGCAGACCCGTGACGCTCAGGCGCGTCTACAAAGTTTTTTTCTCAACCTGTCACGCGCTCGCTCAACACCATACGGAACGTTCCTCATAGAGAAGGCCGCCATCTGATCTCCATCGCCGAGCACGGAGGATCAACGAGTCATCTCCCTCTCCCTTGTGATTCGTGCGCCCCTTGCTGCATTGCGCCCACTCTCAGGGGTGGGTTACAGTGACACCCGACTGAGTGGGAGACCCGCGCGATGAGAAGAGTGGCCGACACTATAGAAGAAGAACGGTCGTGGCTAAGACAGCCTGGGGCAATCCTCCTCATCTCCTGTTATGAACTCGGGCACCAACCCATCGGCATCGCTCAGCCGATGGGATTTCTCGAACAAGCCGGATTTGCGCCGACCGGGCTCGACATCGCGATCGAAGACATGGATGAAGCGGCCCTCCGGCTCGCGCATTTTGTCGGCATCTCAGTGCCCATGCATACGGCGCTCCGGCTGGGCGTGCGGGTCGCCGAATTGATCCGGACGATGAATCCAGCCTGCCACATCTGTTTCTACGGGCTGTATGCCTCGATCAATACAGAATATTTGCTCCAGAAACTGGCCGACTCTGTCGTGGGGGGAGAGTATGAGGTTCCTCTGCGGTCACTCATCGAGACACTCGATCGGAATCAGACCATCAGCCTCCTCGAAGGAGTCAGTTCTCGACACCGAGTGGTCAACCCCTCGTTGCAGCGTGGGTATGCCTCAACGGTCCCACACCCCATCCCAAGTCGCAGGGGACTCCCGATGTTGGACCGGTATGCCCGACTCGAAGAGCAGGGTACCGAACGGCTGGTCGGATACGCCGAGGCCAGCCGCGGATGTCTCCATCGCTGTCTTCACTGCCCGATCGTACCGGTCTATGACGGACGCTTCGTGCTCGTTCCGGAATCCGTCGTCCTGGAAGACATCAGGCGCCAGGTGAGTGCAGGCGCCACGCATATCACGTTTGGCGATCCGGATTTCTTAAACGGCCCAGGGCATTCCCTGAGTATCGTTCGCGCCATGCACGAAGAGTTTCCACGCCTGACGTTCGATTTCACCGCAAAAATCGAGCATCTCTTGAAGCGCCGTACCCTAATGCCGGACTTGCGCGCGCAGGGATGCCTGTTCGTCATCTCCGCCGTGGAATCGTTTAGCGACCCTGTGCTGAATCTCCTACAGAAGGGACATACAGGCGCTGACGTGATTGTAGCGCTCGGCATTCTGCGCGAGACCGGCATCGCTCTTCGCCCATCGCTCGTGGCTTTCACGCCCTGGACCAGCCTGGACGATTACCTGCTTATGTTAGACATGGTGGAAAAGCACGACCTGATCGATGCGACCGATCCGGTACAACTGAGTATTCGCCTCTTGGTTCCTCCAGGATCGGCGCTGCTCGACCAATCTGACATTCGACGGTTTCTCGGTGCGCTCGATCAGGCCGGCTTTCAATATCCCTGGACACATCCGGACGAGCGGATGGATCGGCTGCATCAGGCGGTGAGCGGGTTCGTGGAAGCCAGTGCGAAGCACGAGACAGACGCGATGCTGACCTTTGATCGCATTCGTACGGTGGCCCATAAGATGGCTGGACGTCGAGTTGGGCCCTCGACTCGTCCAATGCCTGCCAGGCCCGATCGCCCAAAACCGCC
>JBDSKU010000416.1:0-5428 GCA_039916745.1 Nitrospiraceae bacterium | reverse complement strand
TCGCCCGGGCCGATTCCGAGCTTCGTCTTCACCCATCCAATGACCGTATCCGACCCGACCAGCGCACACATGAGGGACTTGCAGATTTGGAGATGAAACTTCCCCACGCGCTTGAGATTGAGCATTGTGTAAAACGTGGCCGTCTCATAGACCTGGGGCGGAGTGAGCCGCAAGAGGCCCGCGATTTCCTTCATGGCAACCTCGGACACGTAGCCCTCATCCTGCTGCGCCAGGTACAGTAACGGAATCAACGCCGAGCGTTTCACCGGATACCGGCTTAGGATCTCGTCAATTTCTTTCTGGTACTTTTCTTTCAGCATCTGGTTTTCCTGTCCACCCACTCACGGTGAGGGAGCGGAGGGTGCCCTTTACTGCGCGCGTCCAACGAGGGCATCCTCCGTTCCCTCATCTATCGCATTCTCCCATCACAATATCGTACGTCCCGAAGATCGTGATGATGTCTGAAATCAAATAGCCTCTTGCCATGTGGTCGAAGGCGCCCATGTGCACAAAGGATGGCGAGCGAATCTTCATTCGGTAGGGACGGGGGCTGCCGTCGCTGACGATGAAAAATCCCAATTCGCCCTTCGGGGCTTCGGTCGCACAGTAGGTCTCGGCCTTCGGTGGCTTGATGCCCTGGGTGTAAATAATGAAATGATGGATCAAGCTTTCCATGTCCCGCATGACCAGTTCTTTGGGCGGCGGAATATATTGCGGTGCCTCGGCCATGATCGGTCCCGCCGGTAGCTGATCGAGACATTGGGCGATGATCCTGGCGCTTTGCCGCATTTCTTCCATGCGAATCCAGTATCGATCGTAGGTATCGCCGTGCTTGCCGACCGGCACGTCCCACTCGACTTTGTCATACACGCCGTAGGGCTCGACCTTGCGGACATCGTAGGCGACGCCGGACCCGCGCAAGACCGGCCCGGTGCAGCCGAAATTGATCGCGTCCTCGGCCGAGAGGACGGCCACGTTCTTCGTGCGACCCAGCCAGATTCGGTTCGACGCGATGAGCGAGTCGTATTCCTTGACCTTCTCGGGAAAGGTCTGGAGGAACGTCTTCATCCGTTGGACCAGTTCGGGCGTGAAATCGCTGTCGACCCCGCCGATGCGGTAATAGTTCAATGTCAGACGGGCGCCGCAGAGTTTTTCGAACAGATCTAAGAGAATCTCGCGCTCCCGGAAGGTCCAGAAGAATACGGTCATGGCGCCGATATCGAGGGCCTGGGTGCCGAGCCAGAAGAGGTGCCCGATGATGCGTTGCATCTCGGCCACGATAGTCCTGATGTATTCGGCCCGGACCGGTATCGTAATCTCGAGCAGTTTCTCCACGGCCCGCACGTAGGCATAGTTGTTGGACATGGCACAGACATAGTCGAGCCGGTCCGTGTGCGGGATGATCTGCATGTAGGTCAATCCCTCTGACAATTTCTCGACGCCTCGATGCAGGTAGCCGAGGTCCGGGGTGGCTTTCACAATCCGTTCGCCGTCCAATTCAAGGACCACACGCAAGACGCCGTGGGTGCTTGGATGCTGTGGCCCCATGTTCAGCAACAGTTCTTCTTTCCGTCGGGAACTGGGCAAGCCCGGTTCAGCACGAAAGGCGTTCTTCTGCTCTTCGGGGATCTCGCTCTCCGTGACGTCGAGCGGGGGCTCGTCCAGTCTCGGGATAAAGTCGAATTCGCTGCGCCAGCCACGGCCTTCGGTCGGGAAGTCTTTTCTCAGCGGGTATCCCTCGGCATAATCTTCCGGCATCAAGATGCGCCGGAGATCGGGATGGCCGGAAAAACGAATGCCCATCATGTCGAACACTTCGCGTTCCAGGAATTCGGCTCCCTTCCAGATGCCGGTGACCGACGCAATTGTCGGGTCGTCTTCCGTGAGGCGGACCTTGAGGCGCAGGCGTTGGCGAAGCGGGAGCGAGTGCAAGTGGTAGACGACTTCGAACCGCAGCTGGTCTTCGGGGTAGTCCACCGAGCAAATATCGGTGAGGTGGTCGAAGGCGGCTGTCGGCGCATCGTACAAATAGCGCGCAATGTCCAACAGGCGCGCGGCGGCCACGGAGACGGCAGTCTCAGCACGTGCCGTATCGATGTAGGTCGCGAGGATTGCGTCAGGGAATTTCGCCTTCAGGCTATCGAGTAGAGCTTGCATAATCCTAATTGCGAGAAGTGCCAGATTTGCGAGAAATGCGCGATTGGCCAGTCACGCATGTCCCGCCATTCTCGCTCGTCTCGCGGGTTATTTTACGAACACCTTTTCCCGCTGAATCTTTTCCTGGAGCTTCAATAATCCATCGATCAACGCTTCAGGACGGGGCGGACAACCAGGCACGTACACATCGACCGGAATAATCTGGTCGACGCCCTGGACCACGGCGTAACTATTGTAATGGTTGCCGGAAGTGGCACAGGAGCCCATCGAAATGACGTACCGTGGTTCCGGCATCTGGTCGTAGATGCGGCGGATCACCGGCGCCATCTTGCGCGACACCGTGCCGGCGATGATCATGAGATCGGACTGTCGCGGCGAGGCCCGAAAGACCCCGGCGCCGAATCGATCCAGGTCGTACCGCGACGACACACTCGCAATCATTTCGATGGCGCAGCAGGCAAGGCCAAAGGTCATCGGCCACAAGGCCGACTTCCGGGACCAATTCACGACCGCATCCAGATTGGTCGTCAGAATATTCGCCTCAAACTGCCGTTCGAGAAAACTCATCGCTTTTTGTTTCCCTCTCTCTCCCCACGCATCGATTGGGACGGGTGGCCTGGTCGGCTCCCATTGCGCGCATCGAGCGAGCACATTCCGATTGTGCGCGCTCTGCGAGCACAGGAGTCGACCAGGCTTCCCGTCCATCCTAGTCCCATTCGAGCGCCCCCTTCTTCCAGGCGTACCAGAATCCGACCAACAGGATGCCCAGAAACACGAGCATTTCGATCAGTCCCAGCAGGCCGAGCGACTGATACCGGACGGCCCAGGGGATCATGAAAATGATCTCGATATCGAAAATGACGAACAACATCGCAATGATGTAGTAGCGCATCGGAAACTGAATGCGCGCGTCTGAAAACAACGGGCTTCCGCTCTCATAGGGCGTCAGCTTGGCTCGATAGGGACGACTCGGTCGGACAAGCCAGCCGGCGCCAAGCTGGATCGCGGCAAAAACAATGGCAAGGCCGATAAACAAGAGAATCGGTATGTAGTTCTCTGGAATGGCGGTGTTACCCATGTAGGCCCTGTGAGGCGTGAAGCGTGAAATGTGAAACGTTGTCCGATCGACGAATAGTCATCATGTTGCCCTGCATCTCATGCTGCCGAACAGGCTGTCAGTGCCGAGCCAAAGAAGGGTTTGAACTTCAGCCCGTCAAGGTCCGGTCGTTCAACCCCGCGATGTTGCATCAGGATCTTGAAGGTCCGTCCCATCCCGTCCGGCTTCAGGAGATGGATGGCCGCGCCGAACTCCGGACTCTCTTGGTCGAGTTGGCCGATCATCTCTTCCACCCCGAGCCCCATGAGAAAACTCATCTGATTCGTAAAGCCTGTCACCGCCAAGCCGGCGGCGGCTCCGGCAGTCGCCAGACCGGTGAAGTCCACATGGGCGGTCATGTCTTGTTCGCCGATCCGTTCATAGGGCACATCGCCGGTCAACTGTTGGTAGTAGCAGAGGAATGTGCCGTCCTTCCGCTCCGGTCCATACAAGTCTTTTGCCGTATGACCATAGTCGATCGTCACCACGAATCCACGATCGATCCGTTGTGCGACTTGTGTCATCCAGTCCAATGCCTGGAGGTTGACCTCGGTTCGGTACCCCTCCGGCCAGCTCTGTTCGAGCTTCTGGATATATTGATCGAGCGCGGGATTTGACAGGGGTTTGAGGCATTCCTCAAAGCGCCCATCCCGATAGTCGACGAAGAGTTCTTGTACCTGACCGGCGGCCATTTGAATGCGGTGAACCGGGAAGGCATCCACGAGTTCATTGCTGAAGAAGAGGCCGGTTACGCTCTGAAGGGCGAGGGCATCCAATCCTTCGATCCAGGTTACCAGCCCTGGCTGATTCAGCCAAGGGGCTAGGTTCTGCCGTTGGAGTGTCTGCATCGCAGGGCTCCGTTCGATCAGCACATAGCGAACCCGCGAGGCGAAGTCGTCCTGCCTGGCATGAATTGCAGCTAGACAATCCCGGGCGAGGAAGCCTTTTCCTGCGCCCATTTCAACGATCGTGAAGGGAGTGGGGCGACCCAATAGTTCGTCCATTTGTCGGGCCTGCGCTGCAAGGGCTCGGCCAAGAATCGGATGCACATCGGAACTGGTGTAGAAATCGCCGGACCAACCGATGCGTTCATGGTCCGCACCGTCCGGTTGGCGCATGTAATAGCCGTAGTGAGGATGATAGAGGGCCAGTTCCATGAAGCGGACGAAGGGAATGGGTCCGCTCCGTGTGATTTCGGACGAAATGGCAGCGACGAGTTCAGGATGTCCCAATGACACAGACCACTCCTTCGGTTCTGTGAAGACAGCTCGAACCAACCCGAGAAAACGGGCAGACTATGCCTGCACCTCAGGGAGGGGAAAAGAGGCGTAGATTAACTTTCCAGTCGCCGCTAAGTCAAGGCAAGATCAGGGGGAATCTCTAGCAGATCGCGCGTTTCCGGCCCTGTCAGGCCGGTCTCTTTGGATAGATGAAAGATGTGGCAGATTAAGTAGTGGGGAGGGGAGCAAGCTAGGCTTACCATCCTCCTATATTCCGTGGCACTTCTTATATTTTTTTCCACTGCCGCAGTGGCAGGGGTCGTTGCGGCCGATTTTGTCGTCGCTTCGCTGAACCGTCTGAGGCGCGACCGGTTCTTCTCCGCGATTGAGGGTGAAGGTGGGCTGAGGGCGTGAGATAACGGGTGGTGGCGGTGGCGGCGCTGAGGGCGGTTCTTCGTTCCGGACCGCCTGAACGTGAAAGAGCCGGTCGAGTGCGTCGGACTTGACCCGTTCCATCATGCCGGCAAAGAGATCGTAGCCCTCGCGCTTGTACTCGATGAGCGGATCTTTCTGCCCATAGCCGCGCAAGCCGATCCCGTCTCGCAGGTGATCCATTCCCAGGAGGTGGTCTTTCCAATGGTGGTCGACGACCTGGAGCATGAAGTTCTTTTCCAGGAAACGCATCAAATCTGAGCTCAGTTCCTGCTCTCTCTTGTCGTAGGCATCACGCACTTGCGCGCGGAGGTCTTCGATCAAGGCATCGCGCCCCATGTCGCGGAGTACCTCGCCGCCGGCGCTCTTGCCCTGGGTGATGTCGAGGGCGAACTGGCTATGCATGAGCTCCGCGAGCCCCTTGATGTCCCATTCTTCGGAGTATTGTTCGGCCGGGCAATAGATGTTCAGCGCGGAGTCCACCAGGCCGTCCATCATGTCGCACAGGTCGTCTTTCAGGTTC
>JBDSKU010000415.1:0-4001 GCA_039916745.1 Nitrospiraceae bacterium | reverse complement strand
CCCAGGTGGATCTCAAGAAGCTGATCGCCTATTCGAGTGTGAGCCACATGGGGTTCGTGACCCTCGGGATCTTTGTCTTGAACCAACAGGGCATCGAAGGAGCCGTGCTCCAAATGGTGAACCATGGGATTACCACCGGTGCGCTGTTCCTCTGCGTCGGCATGATCTATGAGCGCACCCATAGCCGATTGATCGCCGACAATGTCGGCCTGGCGTCACCGATGCCGCAATATGCCACCCTGTTGGTCATTTTCGCCTTGTCGGCACTCGGCCTCCCCGGCACCAACAGTTTTGTCGGAGAGTTCCTCGTGCTTGTCGGCACATTCCTCTGGAGCAAAATCGCCACCGCCTTTGCGTCATTAGGCATCATCCTCGCCGCCGCCTATATCCTCTGGATGATTCAGCGAATCGTTTTTGGCGTCCCGCTCCCTCACCAGATCCCGAAGCTGAAGGACCTCAACCGACGGGAGCTCGCCACGCTGGTGCCGCTGGCCCTGTTGGTCTTTTGGATCGGACTCTTTCCGAATCCGCTCGTGAGCCGGATGCACCAGAGCGTAAACAGCATGATCGCCTCCATGTCCCGGGCGAAGGTTGCCCCGACGACCCCACTCTCTGCCGGAGAAGCCTCGCCACTGTTGGCAGACGGTGGAACGCCGCTGACGACTGAAGGAATCTCGCGATGAACCAGTATGGTACTGACCTCTTAGCCCTGCTTCCCGAGCTCATTGTCGTCGCGACGGCCTGTCTTGTCATCGCATTAGACCCCATCACACCGGCTTCGCGACGAGATCTCCTGGCCTGGCTGAGCCTGGGCGCCCTCGCCCTCTGCCTTGGGCTCACCGGCGGGCAGATCGGCACGTTGAATACCCGGGTCTCTGCCTTTAGCGACCTGGTGGTGATCGATGCCTATGCCAGATTCTGGAAAGTCCTTCTCTATGGCGTGACCGGCCTAACTATTTTGATGTCGCTGCCGTACCTGAAAGCCGAACGCATCCACCTGGGCGAATACTATGGGTTCATCCTCCTCGCCTTGTCCGGCATGATGGTCATGGTCTCCGGCGCCGACTTGCTCACGATTTATCTCGGCACCGAACTCATGTCGCTCTCGCTCTACGTCATGACCGGGCTCAATCGATCGAAACCTCGTTCGCTGGAGGCCGCCGCCAAATACTTCGTGCTCGGTGCCTTCTCCTCAGGGATTCTCTTGTATGGTATCTCGTTGCTCTACGGCATGGCCGGCAGCACTAAATTGGCATCGATCGCCAGCGCCATTGGCACTCACGGGGCCAACGACCCCCTCGTGCTGATCGCCACGATTCTGGTGGCAGTCGGCTTCGGCTTCAAGCTCGCCGCCGTGCCGTTCCATATGTGGACGCCCGATGTCTATCAAGGAGCGCCGACCTCTGTTACAGCCTTTTTGGCGGTGGCGGCAAAAGCGGCCAGCTTTGCCGCCTTCATGCGTGTCTTCGTGGAAGGGCTTGGCGGGCTCAAGGCAGATTGGTCGCTCCTGTCCCTACTCATCGCCCTTGTCACCCTGGTGCTCGGGAATGTCGTGGCCATCGTGCAAACCAACATCAAACGGATGCTGGCCTATTCCAGCATCGCCCATGCCGGCTACGCCTTGATCGGCTTTGTGGCGGCAGGCCGCGCAGTCGGCCCATCGGGATCCACACCAGGCCTTGCCAGCGTCATGATCTATCTTGCCCTCTATTCATTCATGACGCTCGGGGCCTTCGCGGTGATCGGCATGCTCCGGAAGGGTGAGCGCGAGGGCGAAGAGATTGAAGATTTCACGGGCCTCGCAAAGCGCCAACCGCTCGCGGCCTTTCTCATGCTGGTCTTCATGGTCTCACTCGCAGGCATTCCGCCGACCGCCGGCTTCATCGGAAAATTCTATGTCTTCATGGCGGCAGTCGACGCAGGTTTGGCCTGGCTCGCCGCCATCGCCCTGCTCTTTGCCGCCGTATCGGCTTACTACTACATGCGAGTCGTGATGATGATGTATATGCGCGAGCCTGATCCCGCTGCGGTTGCACCACGTCTCGTGACGTCGCGGGCCCTCTCCTTCGTGTTAGCCTGCGCCGTTGCCGGTGTGATTCTCTTCGGCCTCTTCCCCAACCCTCTCGTCAGCTTCGCACTGCAGGCCGTCCTGACGCTCAAATAATCCTCTGGCAGGATGCTGAAAAATCCTGCCGGCGGCGTTCTCAGTTCGTCAAAATCCTCAACGGGGATCCGGCCGCCTCACCAACTCGGCGGCGCGCACAGACTTGGTGCTCCTTATTCGTCGCACCGTGCGCCTCAGAGGGCCCGCCTCCGGTCTTCACTCGCTGCGGCCTTGCTGAACAGCCTTTTTGAGCATCCTACTGGCCCCATATCCTTCGCCTGACCGTTGGCTATTACAGTAGAATCCAACGTGAACAATGCGAGCTAAACAGATGCGCAAGAGCGCCACTCGTGCTAGGCTTGCGACAAGCCCATCACGCAGTACGTCCTATGCAGCCCTTTCGTTTTCTCCGAGACTTACTTCGATCGTTTCAACGCCATGGCTGTGCCAGTCTGGCTGCCTCCCTCGCCTTCTTCTCCCTGCTCTCGCTCTTCCCTCTCGTCTTCCTCTTGCTCTATGCCCTGAGTTTTGTGGTGAGTCAGGACGTGATCGGAGAACAGGTGCTCCTCAGTTTCCTCAAGGGATTCCTCCCTTCACTGGGCGAACATGTCGCGGATGAATTGCATCGGGTGAGCGGACTCGAAACCGTTCGATGGGCGGTGTTTCTGGCCGTCGCCTGGTTCGGGGCATTGGTATTCTATGAACTCGACTATGCGTTGAACGTCGTCTTCGAAAGCGCCTGGCGCCGCCATCCCCTCATCTCGACGGCCATCGCGGTGGCCTCTCTCGGTGTGACCGGGCTCGTGCTGATTCTTTCCTATGTCGCCACTCAAACCATCAACTTCTTAACGGGGTATGCGCCAAAACTCTGGGGTCTGGACCTTCTGGCCCTTGCAGCCCACGATCTATTTCTCACCTATACCCTTCCCTTCGGGTTGGCCTTCCTGACCGTCACAGGATTGTATCGACTCGTGCCACGGCGACGGCCACAATGGCGTGAGGCCATGATCGGGGCGCTCACGTTTAGCCTGCTCTGGGTCTCAGCCAAACTTCTGTTCGTGACCTATAGCACCTATGCCACCCTCTACGCGCACCTCTACGGATCTCTCTTGGAAGTCATTCTATTGCTCCTCTGGGTCTATTACTCTGCAGCGCTCTTATTGATCGGCGCCGAGGTGGCCCACCATCTCCAGCAACAGGTACAGGCTCTATCCTCGACAGCCACCAAAGCAACTCCCTCAGAGCAAGCCTTGCCGGACGGCCCCCCCGTCTAAGAAGACTGATCGGAGTAGGGTCTGTCTGGTCCATCTCGTCTGTCTCGTCATATTCGATCAAACCAGATAGACCGGATAGGTCAGATCGGACTGTCAGCTTCTGGACTTTTCCTGGCGGAGGTATCCCTTCGTGGCTAGAATGGCTACCGGTACAATACGGGAGTCGCTCCATGCCCGAAGACTTCGGCAAAGACATGCTCATGCTCGGTGGAACCATCGCGGGCTTTGTCGCGGCCATGTTGACCGTGATGGAGAAGCTGCTGGATATCAGCAGCCGGTTCACAGGGAAGAAAGAGCAGAAATCATCCTCGCCAACCGAACGGCCCCTCGCCAGCTCCTCTTCTCCGATCGATTTCTTTTCATCCAAACCCTTCCGTGGGGCCTCCTATCTCCTCTTGTACGAAACCGGCGTCATCGTGGCCGCTGGCCTGCTCCTCAATTATGTCGGGCTCACGTTGAGCCGCCATCTGGAAAGTATCCTGTTCCTCGACATGACGGGAACGGCGCTGGTCGCGTTCCTCTTGGGTCCTTGGTGGGGAGCCATCGCCGCGCTCCTCTCGAATTCTGCCGTGAATTGGCTGCTCTACCCGGAAACCGGAGCGGATGTGGTGATTTTCCCCTGG
>JBDSKU010000414.1:0-3334 GCA_039916745.1 Nitrospiraceae bacterium | reverse complement strand
CCTGCTAGGAACTGGACGCAGGCGTCAAACGCACTTCGATGCGAGGGTTGTCCTTATCGATGTGTTTGTAGAGGTGGATTTCGACGATGCGGTTGTCGTTGATGCCGAGTCCCTCACAGAGGGCGTCCTGCGCAATCTTGAGCCCGCCATCGACATCTCGGCGTAGGGCCGAAGTGAAATAGAACCGGATGGACAGGGCGAGCCACTCTGACTGGAATCGTGAAAGCAAGGAGGCTCGATCTGTAGACTGCGCCAACTTCAGCCAGACGAGTTGTCCGACTTGGGCCTTATAAGCACGACCGACTGATGAGAGCAATCGTCTGCCGTTTACCGTGGCATATTGATGATTGATGCTAGGAGGTATAGGGAATGTGAACAGGATCGCATCATGGCTCGTCGCTGGTTGTGGTGAGGGAGGAACAGGCATAGGAGCGCTGGGAGCCGTCTTTGCGGAGGTCCGTGGTGCCGCGATCTTCTTGTCAGAGTTCCGGTAGGATGTGGTGCGAACGGTACGAGGAGCGGACGCGCGTTGAGCCTGGCGGCGGAATGTGGGCATGGCCCAGTTTACAGGAGATTGACGATCTTGGACATGTTCTGTTCGTACCGTTCTTCCGATCGGGCGATGAAACGACGCCAGTCGCTCGGATTCCAGATTTCCATACGATGGTACATGCCGACCAGCACGATTTCCTGGTCTTCATCCAGCGGAATAAGCTTTCTGAGGCGGCTGGGAATCAGAATACGTCCGGCTTTGTCGAGTTCCGATGTGCCGGATTCCGACACGACGTGGTGCATAAACAGCCGGCTCTGTTCTTCGTCCAGCGAGGCCTTTGTCCGTTCAAGGACCTTTTCCCATTCCTTCATGGAGTAGAGGAACGTCGACTCTTCAGGGCCCTTAATGAAGACGACGGCCTGTCCCTCGGACTCGACCTGTTCACGAATCGGTGAGGGGACGATAAACCGTCCTTTCTCATCGACTTTGCATGAATATGAACCGGCAAACATCAATGAGTCCTATCCCTTACGAGGCTTGCGGCGTTCTGGTTCGATCGCGAATCCACTGCTCCAGATCCGAACGTACGAAGCGCCATTCTTTCCCAAGCTTGAAGGCGGGTATCTGGCGACTCCGTAGATACCGATAGAGCGTCCGCGGGGTGATCTTGAGGTATTGGCAGGTCTCCTCCGCCGTCATCAACTCGCTCTTGGGCTCTTTGGCCATTGGAGAACCTGGTTCGATAGAGATGCATATGCCTCACGAGGCGTTGGATACTGTTGCCAGAGTAGGAAATATGGGGCGATCTGTCAAGCGAAAATACATGACAGTGTATGTCACAGACTGTCAGTTCCCTCCATTTCGAGAGGGCTCGCTTCTTCCGTCTCCATCGAATCCGAGAGGTCGCTTCCGAGGTCCGCACCCATTTCGTCGCCCATTTTTTTCATGAATCGAGCCATGCTCTGAGGGTCGTTTTCATCGAGCCCGGCAAGATTGTCTGGCTCAGCCAAGGCTTCCAGGCGCGCCGCTTCTGATTTTGGGGAGGCAAACCGAGACAGCATTCGTTCCACTCGAGGGCTCAGGCAATGGGAGCAGGTTGCCGGCGCGTGATTGGTCAGGCTCAAGACAAGGACCGTGCTGCGCTTGTGACAGTCGAGACATCGATATTCATACAGCGGCATGGATCATATTCCTATGTGTGTGAGAGCTGGGGGCTCCTGCTCGGCCCAGAGGCGATCCGGCACCAGAGCCGCATCGACCGTTCTGGCCAGGGTCAGAGCGAATACTGGTCCGCTGCCGGCTTGTCGTAGCGTTTTCGCACATTCGTTCAGCGTGGTGCCCGTGGTAAAGACGTCATCCACGAGGAGGATGCGCTTCTCCCTGAGGTCTTGTGGCCGACGGACGTCAAAGGCTTTCCGGAGATTGTTCAAGCGTGCCTGCCGCGTTAATGTGGTTTGCGGATCGGTGGCGGTAAGCCTGATGAGGTTGGTGGCCGATACCGGGCGGCCCATGTGTCGGGCGAGCCGATCGGCCAATAGCAGGGACTGGTTAAACTCGCGCCCTCGTAAGCGGGCTGGGTGCAATGGTACAGGGATGATCATGTCGATGTCGAGCTCACGAGGCAGGGCGCTGATCATGAGGCGTGCGAGTGGCTTGGCCAGGGTATGTTTACCTCGATATTTGAACGAACAGATGGCCTCCCGTAGTGGCGGGAGATAGGGGAAGAGGGTCCAGGCCCGTTGAAAGTCGGGCGGCCGTTTTTGGCAGTTTTGGCATAGATGGTTGGGCGTATAGGTCGTGGCCGCCTCTGAAACAAACGGCTGATCGCAGCGGGCACAAGCTGGTTGTCGGAGCGGGTGGATATTCTGCCAGCACGATATACAGAAGAAGGGCACCGGATCGATGTTGAGTGGATGGCCACAGGCAAGGCATTCTACCGGCAGCACAAACCGGAGAGCCTGACGGCACCATCCGAAGAGCCGATCCTGTATGTCTCCACGTAACATCGCAGGGGAAGCGCTCCAATCAACTGGGATAGATATCTCTTCTAGGAGAATGTGCTAGGTCTGTCAAGGTTGTTGCTCTGTAAATGGTTGTGATATACGAAGGCAGTAGGCAGTGAGGGTGGGAATGGAGGCGTCGATCGCTGTGGTGAGGCTCGAGCAGGTATCGAAAATTTATGAACGCGGTGGGGATACCATCACTGGGCTTGATCGGGTTACGGTCGAGGTGGCGACGGGTGATTTCTGTGCATTTATCGGTCCCAGCGGCTGTGGGAAGAGTACGTTGCTCAATCTGGTAGCTGGATTAGATGTGCCGACCTCGGGGGAAATTTTCCTTGGAGGGAGGTCAGCCAGTCGATTTACCAGCGACGATTGGACAAGAGTCAGGCGGGAAACCGTCGGGATTATCTTTCAAGCGTTCCATTTGATTCCCGGGCTTACGGCAATGGAGAATGTCGCGTTTCCCTTGTTGCTCAAGGGAGAGCGAGGGGCATCGGTTCAATCGCGGGTTGAGGAAGTGCTCGAGTTGGTCTCGATGACCGCACGGCGGTACCATCGCCCCAGCGAGCTCTCTGGTGGGGAGCAGCAGCGTGTGGCGATTGCGCGAGCGATCGTACATCGGCCTCAGATCATCCTCGCCGACGAGCCGACCGGGAATCTGGATTCCCTGCATGGGGCCGAGATCATCGCGCTCCTTCGATCGCTCGTTAGGCATGTTCGTCAAACCATTTTGTTGGTCACCCACAGCCATGCGGCTGCGGAGGCCGCTGATTATGTTTGGGCTATGAAGGATGGGCAGCTCGTGACAAGAACGTCGCACGAGCCTGTCCCGGTAGGA
>JBDSKU010000413.1:0-7187 GCA_039916745.1 Nitrospiraceae bacterium | reverse complement strand
CAGCCGCCAGATGGTCCAGGCTCTGGGAACCGGTAAGGATCACGATGTCCGCGTGAAGCAGATCCAGTACGTGATCGACGAAGTAGAAGAGAACGAACGGGGGGCTTTCGTGCCCCTCTATCAGCAGCCGGTGATCGAGTCGTCGCTCTATGGGATCGTGGCCTTGTTGCAATATTTGTATATGAAATAATGGGATACCTATGCGTGAAGATCACATAGGCGGGTTGCGGACACGTATTGCGGGCGGCATAGATGGCAAGGGCGGAGGGCGCGGTCCGCTCGTCCTCCTCCTGCACGGCTTCGGCGCGCCGGGGAACGATCTCGTCTCGCTGGCCGACGTCTTGAATGTGCCGACGGGCACGAGGTTCGTCTTTCCCGAAGGCCCGCTCTCGTTGAGTTTCGGGCCGAGCGATGCGCGGGCCTGGTGGCTCATCGACATGGCGCGCATTGCTCAGGATCGCGCAGCCGGCCGGGTACGCGACCTCTCGCAAGACATTCCCAAAGGCTTGGCTCCGGCACGCGAGACGATGCTGACCTTCCTCAAAGAAGTCGAACAGAAGTTCGGTGCGGAGCCGCACAAGACTATCCTGGGGGGATTTTCCCAGGGCGCCATGTTGTCCTGCGATCTGATGCTCAGAACGACGCAGCCCTATGCCGGGTTGATCCAAATGTCCGGCACGCTCCTCGCCGCACAGGAATGGGGCCCGTTACTTCACAAGCGCAAAGGCCTGCCGGTCTTTCAAAGCCACGGGATGCAGGATGAGATCCTGCCCTATATGGGGGCAGAAAAGCTGCGAGACACCTTAACTCACGGGGGACTCGCGGTTGACTGGCATAGTTTCCGCGGTGGGCACGAGATTCCGAGAGCAGTGCTGCAGCGGCTGGGGACGTTCATTACTAAGGCGGTCCTTCACGCATGAGTGGCCTGCATTCATTCGAACTCGCAGGCGCCGATGGCAAGCTGATTCGCGGGGATCGCTCGATGGGGAAGGATCGCCAGATTCTTTTTATCACCGGCTTTCTCTCCAAACGGTGGGGCAATAAAAGCAAGGCACTCGCACAATGGTGTGAAGAGCAAGGCTGGGGGTTCTGTTGTTACGACGTACGAGGTTTCGGGGATTCGGAGGGACGGTTCATCGATTATACGCTCTCCGATTGGATCGCCGATGCACGGCTCGTTCTGAATAGGCTCAAAGACGGACCGCCGATCACTATCGTCGGCAATTCAATCGGAGGCTGGATCGCCTGGCTGATGGCGCAGGAATGTTTTGACATCGAGCGGCTGGTGCTCATCGCACCGGCGTTCAACATGATGGGCCTGCGGGCGCAATCGATTGCACCAGAGCGATGCCATGACTGGCATACCGATGGCTGGATGCCCTGGGATGACGAGCCGGCGCATCGGGACTATCCTCTCGACTGGAAGTGGGTGGAAGAGAGCAGGGCCTATTGGGGCAGGAGTTTCGACCGGCTGCGGCCAGTCAGCACGGCCATTCTCCATGGCCAGCAAGACCACGTGATTCTGCCACAAGGCAGCAGTCAGTTCGTCGAGCAGTTGCGAGGCCTCGCGCCTTCGTTTCCGATCGACCTCCATCTCGTTCCGGGCGACCATCGCTTGAGTGGCCCTGAGCATCTGGATATGTTTCGGCATCTTGTCGTGGGTGCAACGTAGCGTGAAGGGAGCCATATGCTTGTCTTAATTCATCGAGAATGCGGCGGACCGGCGATAGACGATTCGTCCATCGGCGAATCCTGTGCGATCCCCATCGATCGGTTTCCCTTTACCTGCTTCAGCTGCCTGGAGGAAATCGACGACGAATCGGAAGTCCGGGTATCGCAAGAAATTGGAATGTAGCGGCTCTCAAATTCTGTAAAGCCAGATCATAGGCGCGAATGGCCTGGCGGATCAGTTCCTTGCCTTCCTCGCCGCCGGTATCGAGCCTGTCGGACTATGTTCAACTGAACTCTCCGGCACGACGCCGTCCTCAGTGGAAATGTTCGACAGATCCAGGGTAAGGTGTCACCCGGTTCATTGCATAGAGTAAGAGATTAGACATGTCATCATCACGACAACATAACAGCGGGCCGGATTCAGATGGTCCTGACGTTCCTGAACCGTCCCATGCCGAGCGGGCCAAGACGCTTGTGTACTTACAGTCATCGGGTAGTCTCTCGACGCTCTCGCGCAAGCAGCCTGGCTGGCCCTTCGGGTCGGTGATGCCCTACGGGTTGGACGACGAGGGGAAACCGGTCTTTCTGATCAGCACGATGGCGATGCATACGCAAAACCTCCTGGGCGATCCACGGGCCAGCTTGCTCGTGACACCGCCTGAGAGCCGTAGCGATCCGCTGGGTGCGGCCAGGGTGACATTGATGGGGTCGGTGACCAAGGTGCCGAGGGAGGAAGCCGTGAAGGTTCGCGAACTCTACCTGGCACGCCATACCAATGCCTCCTACTGGGTGGACTTCGAGGACTTCGGTTTTTTCCGCATGGCACTGGTGGATATCTATTTTGTCGGGGGGTTTGGGTCGATGGGTTGGGTGATGCCGGACGACTACGCGGGGGCGGCCGTGGACCCGCTCGCGGATGAGGCCTCGAACCTCATCCGTGAATTTAATACAGAGCAGGCGGAGACGTTGCTGCTACTTGCCCGTGTGTTCGGCAATGCAGAGTCGCAGCAGGCGACAGTGACTGCATTAGACCGGTTGGGCTTTCACCTTCGGCTCACCACTCCAGGCCGAATGCAGGGTGGGCGAGTGGCCTTTGCCAACCCAGTACGCAACGCGTCGGAGGTCAGGGCCGGCCTTGCCGGCTTGGCCGTTCAGGCAAACGCGGGCCACCAGGCTCTGCATTCGCTGTAGTCGGTGCTGGCACAAATTCCTGTGAGCCTCCCGCAAGAAGGTTCTTTTCAACTCACCAGTTCATCACTAGGTAGGGGAATGCATGGCGACCACAAACGATAAGCAGGTCATTTTCTCACTCGTCAATGTCGGCAAGATCTATCCGCCGAAGAAGCAGGTGCTGCGCGAGATCTATCTCGGGTTTTACTACGGCGCGAAGATCGGCGTGTTGGGCCTCAACGGATCGGGCAAGAGTTCGTTGCTGAGGATCATTGCCGGGACCGACGCGAACTACACCGGGGAAATCACCCGCTCGAAGGGGTACAGCGTCGGTCTGCTTGAACAGGAGCCGCAGCTCGATCCGGAGAAGACGGTGAAAGAGGTCGTCGAAGAGGGGAAGAAAGAGCTTGTGGCCATGTTGCGCGAGTATGACACGGTCAGCAACAAGATGGGCGAGGCCACGCCCGATGAAATGGAAAAACTGCTGGAAAAGCAGGCTCAGCTCCAAGAGAAAATCGAAGCGGCGAACGGGTGGGAGCTGGACAATGTGCTTGAACTCGCCATGGATGCGCTGCGTTGTCCCCCGCCGGATGCGAAGATCGGGGTGCTTTCCGGCGGCGAGAAACGTCGAGTGGCCCTCTGCCGCTTGATGATTCAGGAGCCGGATATTCTCTTGCTCGACGAACCGACCAACCATTTGGATGCCGAGTCCGTGCAATGGCTCGAACAGCATCTTCAACAATATAAAGGCACGGTCATCGCGGTCACGCACGATCGCTACTTCCTCGACAACGTGGCCGGCTGGATCCTCGAACTCGATCGCGGCCATGGCATTCCGTTCCAGGGGAACTATACCTCCTGGTTGGAACAGAAGCAGGTGCGGCTGGAAAAAGAAGAAAAAACCGAATCGAAGCGCCGCAAGTCGTTGGAGCATGAGTTGGAATGGATCCGCATGTCGCCGAAAGGCCGTCAGTCGAAGGGCAAAGCGCGGCTCAACCGCTATGAAGAATTGGTCAATCAGAAACAGGAAGAGCAGGCCGCCGATCTGGAAATTTACATCCCACCAGGACCTCGGTTGGGCGATGTGGTTGTCGAAGCCCAAGGCCTCAGCAAAGCCTACGGGGACAAGGTCCTCTATGAAAATGTGAACTTCAGCCTCCCTAAGGGCGGGATTGTCGGCGTGATCGGTCCGAACGGAGCCGGCAAGACGACGATGTTCCGCATGATCATCGGGAAAGAGAAGCCGGATACCGGCACGATCAAGATCGGCGAGACGGTCAAGTTGGGCTACGTGGACCAGGACCGCAGCCTGGATCCGAACAAATCCGTCTACGACATCATTTCCGAGGGCCAGGAGACCATTATGCTCGGCAAGGCCGAAGTGAATGCCAGGGCCTACTGCGCCCGGTTCAACTTTGCCGGCACCGATCAGCAGAAGAAGGTGAAGGATATCTCCGGCGGCGAACGCAACCGGGTGCACCTGGCCCGGATGTTGAAAGAGGGGGCGAACCTCATCATCCTCGACGAGCCGACCAACGATCTCGATATCAACACCTTGCGTGCGCTGGAAGAAGGATTGGAAAGCTTCGCCGGCTGCGCCGTCATCAGCAGTCACGACCGCTGGTTTCTGGACCGGGTCGCGACCCACATTATGGCGTTCGAAGGCGACAGCAAGGTGGTCTGGTTCGAAGGGAACTACAGCGAGTACGACGCGGATCGGAAGAAGCGCATGGGCAAGGAGGCCGATCAGCCACACCGGATCCGTTATCGGAAGCTGACGAGGAGCTGAAGGAGAGTCGTCGCCGATCGTCCGTTCGACGAGGGCAGGCTCAGAACGTTGCGTCTTACAGCTCGTCGAACGACAGCGCCCGCACTTTCCCGTCACCGCCGCGCTGCACGATGACGCGAATCGGAGAACCTTTCGGAGATGCCTTGAAGATCGCCATCATCGCTGCATCACGAGGGTAGATAATAAATTGTCTTCCCTCAGGGATCGCAATCCACGAGCCACCGTCGAAGACCTTATCCCATTCGATCCAGATTGCCTCATCGTACGTGTCTAAATAGAGGACGCGCCCTTCGATGCGGGTCGGTTTTTCGAATCGCATCTGTCGGATGGGCTCTGCAAATTCAGGCGGGAGATCGGCAGGGGGAAGATTTTGGGACAAGACCGGTGCGGCCGTCAGAGCGAACAACAGAAGACAGAAAGAAACCGGCCTGTAGTCCATGCGGCCTATTATACCACCAGCATGACCGTGCGGAGAAACCATGCACCACAGGTTCTATGCCGGACATCCGATGAGGAGCCCCGGCTTGAGATGAAACCGGTCTCGCTCATTACCGGCGCCGGCGGCCTTATCGGCCAATATATGATCCGGACCGCCGGGCGCTGGGCGCCGCAGTGGGAGGTGCGGGGACTCACCAGACAGGACGTTGATCTGACCGATGCCGGGGCGGTTCGCCGTCTCTGGCGCGATCTCCATCCCTACGTGGTCATCCACTGTGCGGCGCAGAGCCGGACAGGGCCCTGTCAGCAGAACCCAACCCTGGCACGACGCATCAACGTGGAGGCCACGTCGCTTCTCGCCGAACTCGCGGCCGGGATTCCTTTTTTCTTCTTCTCCAGCGATCAGGTCTTCGATGGCGCCAAGGGCTGGTACGTCGAAACCGATCCGGTGAATCCGCTCAACGTGTATGGAGAGACCAAAGCGGAAGCCGAACGCCTCGTGCTGCAGAACCCACGGCATAGCGTGATTCGTGTGGGGCTGAACGCCGGCACGTCGCCGACCGGCGATCGTAGTTTTGTCGAGGAGATGCGGAACTCGGTGAAGGGTGGCAGGCTGCTCACGTTGTTTACGGATGAGTTCCGTTGCCCGCTACCGGCTGGTATGACGGCGCGAGCCCTGTGGGAGTTGATCGGCCAGGATCAGCCTGGCCTCTACCACCTTGGAGGAGCGGAACGGCTTTCGCGCTGGGAGATCGGACAAGCGTTCACTCCCTGGTATCCAGAGCTGGCGGGTCTGATCCGGCCTGGCTCCGTGAGGGACTATGTTGGCGCGCCCAGGCCTCCCGATTTATCGATGAACTGTGACAAGCTTCAAGGGCTTCTCTCGTTCCCCTTATCCGGCTTTCGCGCATGGCTTGCAGGGCGGACCACTACGGGCGCGGATCTGTGGGATTATTCAGACTCAAGTCTGTGAGGCGTGAAACGTGACACGAGAAACGCTGGAACCGGGACATCGGAGGACGCGATGATGGGATCGGATCCTCTCTCCCTCGTCTGTACTGCGTATCTGGCCATGGCTGTGGTTATGACGGGTCTCTGGATGATCCAACTCCGTATTCAGAACGCGTCGATTGCAGATGTAGGATTCTGTGCAGGCCTGATCGCTACCGTCCTATGGTACGCGACCCAGGCTACCGGCGAGGTCGAGCGGAAAGTTCTCGTGGCTATTTTGGTCGTGCTCTATGCAGGCCGGCTGGGATTCTACATCCTCCTCAATCGTGTGATCGGCAAGCAGGAGGATGCTCGTTATCGTCGTCTGCGCGAATGCTGGGGCGAGTCTGAGCGGCTCAAGATGTTCGGCTATTTTCAACTGCAAGCGCTGGCCGTGGCGGGCCTTTCTCTCCCCTTTCTGGTGCTGATCCAAAATCCACGGCCCCCGTTTGGGTTGATCGAACTCGCCGGCTTGCTGATCTGGATTATCGCGATCACCGGTGAGGCCATGGCCGATTGGCAACTTGCGCAGTTTCGCTCCACATCGTGGAATCGTGATCGTGTCTGCCGCGACGGACTGTGGTATTACTCGCGCCATCCAAATTATTTTTTCGAATGGCTCCATTGGTGGGCCTATGTCGCGATGGCCATCGGGACACCGGGCTGGCTGCTCACATGGATTGGCCCGGTCGCGATGGGATGGGCGTTGTTGAAAGTGACGGGGATTCCGCTGGCAGAAGCACAAGCGCTGGCAAGCCGTGGCGAGGAGTATCGGCTGTATCAGCAGACGACGAGCGTATTGATTCCCTGGTGGCCGAAACGTTGGCCTAGTGGGCGGGGGTGAGCGAGGCGAGATGCGCTCGGGCTGTCTCGGCTTCTTTGCTGGTGGGATAGAGACGAATCACATTTTCGTAGAGTTCCCTGGCATGGGGCAGGTTCATCTGGCGCTCTTCAAACTCGGCGAGTTCGAGCAGTTCCTTGGGCTTGTCCCCATTACAGGCGGTGACGGCGAGCAGGACAACACAGAGAACCATCGTGCGGGATCGTGTCATGAATCCTCCTATTACGCTAGCCACTTCTGCAACCAGGTCGCGCTCCGCGGTTCCTTTCTCACCTGGTAGGAGATCCG